>WJJB01000472.1 GCA_014729935.1 Candidatus Bathyarchaeota archaeon
CCAAGTATTCCTTCCCCACCTTCAGTTCCCAGTATACCGGCGCCCCCATCGGCTCCATCGGCACCGGAACCCGCCAAGCCACCGGAACCTGAATACGAGATCGTGACTGAGACGGAATGGGAACTAATACCCAACCAAGTGGATTCGTATGGTGTATTGGTCGTGGATGAAAGCGGGAACGCTGTGTTTGGCATGGATGCAGAGGGATACCCCTTGGATTCAACAGGCCAATCCTTCACGAGCGCGCAGTATAACGAGGTAACGGTGGAAAAGAAGGTTCCAATTGCAAGTGCAGAAGCTGGGGAGCCAAAGGAAATGATCCAGATCTTGGTTCCAAATCAAGTTGATGGTTATGGTGTGGAAATCGTTGATGCAAACAGCAATCCCGTATACGGGATGGACGATAGTGGATGGTATGCCTTGGATTCAACTGGAAATCCCTTCGAACAAACACAATGGATGGAAGTTGAAAAGGAGAAGGAACCTGAAAAGGGACCATTCCCACCGAACATGATGGATGACTTCGGGCAGGCAGTCACGGACGAAAACGGATTCGCCATCTACGGGAGTGACGAGTACAACCAGCCACTCGATCCAAACGGCAAAGGAGTGTGGTGGGAGGGATCATCCAGACCGAAATATCCAGACATGATTGATATTAGCCAGCTGGCACAGGAAACAAGCGGGATCATTCTCACGCCCCGTATCGATAATAAAGCAGTGGATCATGTAGTACTCTCCGCGGAGAATGTAGAATCTCTAAGCTTGTATGAGGGTATGCTTGTGGAATTCCAAGATCACAAGACCCGTGGTCGTGGAGCTGCCAGGATAAAGACTGGCAACGTGAAAAATAACATCATCGTCATGTCCCAGGATGCGTATGACGCGGCAGACATCGTGGAAAAGGATGATGTTGTCGTTTATTCTGCTGAACCCCCCATTGAAAAAAGGGAATTAATGGAAGTCAACGTTGAGTTGGTTGATGATTTCGGTGGAAAATGTGCCATATCACCCCGCCTCTCAATATCCCTTGATCTTGGCGGCCGGTCAGAGAATCAAGTCCTTGCCTTCGAAGACCCACTCACCGGTGCCTTCGGGGCTGCAAAAGTGGATATCAATCCCGAACTTCCAGAAGATACCATGCAAATTGATTCAGAAATATACGAAGCGAGCGGCATTGGTGCTGATTCCGTTGAAGTGAAGATTAACAGGCGCACCATCATCCCATTGCAAGAAATCACCGTTGGCGTAAATCCGCTGGAAGGTGATCAAGTTTGGGATGTGTTATCCAAGGCAAGGCGATTCATCGGAAACCTGAAATCATGGTTAAGCAACTACATTGTTTTCAAGGATCTCAAGCTTCGCTGGAAAACTGCAGAAGCTGCCATCAAAATCTTGGAAAGCACCCCTGACTTATCCGGTGATGTATTGGCACAGGTTCAACCTACCACGAACGTCTTGTTAAAGCCTGAAGGGCTCGTGACCTTCAACGCTATTCTCATCATTGATATTTCACGCAGCATGATGGCAAGGGACCTGGAAATTGCGCAAATTGGACCTGCAATAGAAGGAATCAAAGCAGCAATGGCATCGAAAGAAATACAAGAATTTCTCAAGAAATTCAAGGAAGGAACCAACGTCCCGAGACGCTTGGGCGCTGCATTTGCAGCCATACTGTTCCTTGCCGAGAAAGTGGGAAGGGGATTCGGTGAGAAGGTTTCAATTATCAGGTTCGCAGACGTGGCAGATACCTTACAATTTGATGGATCACCCTTCATGGAGGGATCAAGCGGTGCCAAGGACGTTCTCGAACGTGCTGCAAAGAATATCGTGGAGAATATCGGCAACTCTTACGGGCAAGCAACGAACATGGGTCAAGCCATGTTGCAAGCACAGGAACTCATCTACCAAATGCAAGACATGGAGGGTGGCGAAGAACAAGCCAAGCCGGTCATGGTCATTTTGCTCACGGACGGGTACCCGACCGATGGTGATAATTTCAGCATTGCCGTGCAGGAGCTTGCAAAGAACCAGAACGTCGTTTTTTACATCCTGGGCTTGGGTTCACCAAATGTCGAGATGATGACCAAGGCAGCCGCCATGTGCGGTGGGGAGTTTTACATGCCCGAGGACGCGGGTAAATTACTCATCTGGTATTCCAAGAGGGCTCGTGACCTGCAGGTAAAGCTCAAGTCACACAAGAGTCAAGAATCGGAAGAGGAGGAAATGTTCTAAAACTCCATCTTCTTTTTTTAATCCCTTTTTCACCCTCTCATGGTTGCAGGCGACATGACTTGGCAACCTTAATGCGATTTTCTTTTCCAAAAGCGGTATTTTCCCTATTCCTTGACATGCATTGGTTCGCCATGATGCTCGGGTATTTCTTGCTTCCCGCAATCGGGTCCCATCCAACAAACGAGCATGTTGACACCGTCGACTTCTTCGACGTGCATTGGTTTCCCGCAGTGCATGGGAACCGGCATGGTTTCATCGCATGATTCGCAAGCAAGTCTTTTTTCTTCCATGGTATCATCTCCTTTAGTGTAACCATTCATTTTCTTCGTTTCAGTTGATTCACGACCAGTAGATTCATCAATCGGTGCTCGGGTGGTGATTTCCATCGGAGACCCACAATGAGTTGGAATATCCTGTTTCCCGCAATCTGGCCCCATCCAGCAGGTCAACTTTTCCTGTCCTGCCACTTCTTCAACATGCATTGGTTTTCCACAATGATGAGGGACGGAGCGCGTTGCATCGCAATGCTGGCACTCTAAAACCTTTCCATTATTGTCTTCTTCCGAAGCCCCCTGCATTTCGTGAGGCGAACTTGATTGTTCTTGAGCAGATCCTGGTGAGGGATCACTTGTCGATGTTTCCCTTGATTCATATGCAGAGGGGGTATATCGTTTCATTAGCAGTGAAAAACTGACCACGGTTACAGAAGACATCGCCATTGCCAAACCGGCAAATTCCGGGGCAAATAATCCGAAAATGGCTACGGGTATCAAGATGATGTTGTAAATGAATGCCCAGAACAGGTTCAACTTGATCTGTTTCAGAACGCGCCTGCTGAGTTGTACCCCAGCCACCACATCCAGTGGATCATCTTTCATGATGATGATTTCGCCGCTGTCAATGGCAACATCCGTTCCACCGCCCATGGCAATTCCAACATCTGCTTGAGCCAATGCAGGAGCGTCATTGATACCATCACCCGTGAATCCTAGCACATGTCCCTCTTCTTGGAGTTCTTTCACCTTTCCAGCCTTCTCCGCTGGTAAAACGCGAGCCTTGACATCATTGATCCCGATTTCATCTGCAATGGTTCTTGCGGTTATTTCATTGTCCCCCGTGACCATGATGCTTTTGATACCCATTTTTTCTAAAGCCATTATCGCAGGCTTTGCAGTGTCCCTGATGGTATCAGAAATGCCGATAATTCCAGTTACCTTCTTTTCCTTCCCAACAAGCACGACGGTTTTTCCCTTTGCTTCCAGTGCATTTATCTTCTCCTTCACTCGTTGGCTCACCGTGATACCCGCGTCTTGAAGGAATTGGAGATTGCCCACGTGGATTTCCTGCCCTTGCAAGACCCCCACCACACCTTTTCCCTCCACGGTGTTAAAATGTTCCACTTCACCCAAATCTACTTCCCTTTCAATAGCAGCATTTTCGATCGCTTCGGCAAGCGGGTGCTGAGAATTGTGCTCGATACTAGCAGCAATTTGGAGCATTTTTGCTCTATCTTCAACGGGGAAACCTTCCATCGTGATGGCATCTGTGACCACCGGTTTCCCGATGGTTAAGGTCCCAGTCTTGTCAAAGAGCATCGTATCCAAGTCTCGCGCCTTTTCCAGTACTTCACCATTGCGTATCAAGATTCCTAATTCTGCCCCACGGCCTATGCCAACGGTTACAGCAGTTGGGGTTGCCAATCCCAGTGCACACGGGCACGCGATCACCAGGATGGTGATGAGAATGGTAAGTGCTGTTATGAACTCGAACCCTGAAATGAGGTACACGAAAAAAGTTCCAAGTGCAATGGCAAGAACAACCGGGATGAAATACGTGACAGCCGCATCAGCTAATTTCTGGATCGGGGGTTTAGATCCTTGCGCTTCCCGGACTAACTTGATGATTTGCGAGATCATGGTATCCTTGCCCACTTTTCTTGCCTTGAAATGGAGGACAGCATTCTTGTTGATCGTGCCACCGTACACGAGGTCCCCTTTTCCCTTTAAAACTGGTATTGGTTCACCGGTTACCATTGACTCGTCCACGTGACTGGAACCTTTCGATATCTCGCCATCTGCAGGGACCTTTTCACCAGGTTTCACCACGACCGTGTCGCCAACCTTGATGTCTTCAGCGAGTATGACCTGTTCGGTTCCATCCCGGATAACCGTTGCTTCTTTTGCCTGCAGGGTCATGAGTTTCTTGATGGCTTCCGATGTTTTTCCCTTAGCCTTGGACTCGAGGAACCTTCCAAGCATGAGGAACCCCGCGAGCATGACGGCAGAATCAAAAAATAGGAATTCCAATGTCAAGATCCCGGTGGTACCGAGGATGCTGGCAACGAAAGCCACGCCCATGCCCATCGCATACATAACGTCCATGTTTAATGTGCGATTCTTGAGCGAGATGAACGCGGCCTTGAAAATGGTGAATCCAGAGTACACGAAAGCGGGAGTTGATACAATTAACGTGATCCAGGCAAGTAACTCACTTGGGGGCAAGACAAACATCAAGAAGAATAGCCCAAAACCGACAACCAATCCAACGCTGAACCGCCATTTCTTGTCTTTCAAATCGGCTTGCTGTACCTTCTCTGCAGCATCCAACCCGCCATCCTCGACCAATCCCAAGAACTCGTAACCTGCTTCCTTGATAGCTTCTTTCATGTCTGATATCGAGGTTTTCACGGGATCATGGATAATGTTGGCGGATTCGCTGTTTAAATTCACGGTTACCGCCCGAACGCCATCAAGACCGCCCAAGACACGTTCCAAGGTGGAAACGCATGATGCGCAGTGCATCCCCCCGATTTGGATCTCGGTGGAATCTCGCACGATAGAGTATCCCAAATCACTGATAACCCTCTCGATTTCCTCGTCATTATCCTTCCCGGGATCTACTGCAATTCTTGCGGTTTCGTCCCCAAGATTAACGTTCACCGAATTAACTCCATCCACCTTTCTGACTGCCTTTTCAATGGACGCAACGCAACCGGCACAGGTCATTCCAGAAATTTTCAATTCTTTGTGTTCGCTCATTGCTGAAAAACTCGCCTTGCTCGTATTATCTTCATGTAATTTCCCAACAAAAATCTCCTTGTTTCGATTTATAATCCAAGACGTGATGCGGCTTATCACGCTCCATCCAAGCAGGTATTTTCCCATGTGGTGTATGCAGGTTTCACCCGATCTTCTTTAATTCCCTTTTTCCTGGGAAACCTATCCATGTTAGCCATGGACGTTCTCCTCTTGCTCTTAGCATGCATCATCCATGCAGCTCATCAAGTATTAAATCCACGGGCGACATGTCAATCTTGGCTTACGAGGAAAGAACGCTTCATTGCAGAGGTAGCCAAGCCCGGTCAATCGGGACAACAATCCAAAGGGTCAAAACCATAGGCGCGGGACTTAAGATCCCGTCCCGTAGGGGTCCGCGGGTTCGAATCTCCGTGTGCATCGAGCACCGGGGCGACATGCCCGCCCTCTGCACTATTTCCTCTAGCTTCCAGTGGCATTGCAACCCAGTGATACCACGTGAAGTCAATTGACAAGATATTGGAACATGCAAGAAGAGTGCTAGTGATTTGTCTTGGTAATACCTGCAGGTCACCAGCAGCCGAAGGTTTATTGCGTAAATTCGCCAAGGATTACTTCCCTGATGCTATTTTCAAGGAATTGGTGATAGAATCTGCCGGCTTGAATTCACACTTTACCACGGCGCAACCAGGGTCAATAAAGTGGGTAAAGGCTTTAGAAGGTGAAGATATCAGTTCTCACGAGTCGAGGCAAGTTACCAAGGAAATGCTCCAATTGGCAGACTTGGTCTTGGTCATGGAATATTCAATGAAAGGACGGCTGCTCTCGCTAGCACCTAACATGAAGGGGCTCGGGGATAAGATTTTTGGATTCAAGGATCCATGCATAGAAGAATTAGGAGCCACGCACCCAGACGTGCTCGATCCCTTTATGAGGGGAGACGAGATCTATCGAAAGGTCGTGACAGAGATCCGGGATCATGCCAAATGCATCGCCTGCAAGTGGTCAAGGAGATTAAAGGTTTAATAGGGCAACCATTTGTAACTAACTATACCCGGTTGCATTTCCGGGTGGATACCGGTTGGTGAATATCTCGATGGTTTTTGAAAAGGCAATGATGATGGCAATTGATATTGCCAAGTCTTGGCAACATGCTAATCTCAACAAGGGAATCTCCGGGTATTACGATAATTTCGAAGAAAACAAGTCACGCATGATCGAGCAAGATATCGAGTCTTACGAGCAAGCAATCCAAGACTTGAACGAGCGAGAAAAAAGTCTCAAGAAGGAATTGAGGAAAGATACGAAGAAACAAGAGACCCTTGATGAGGTCCGCGAGCACCTCAAGGATAAGAAGCAGAAACTCAAGGAGACCAAGAAGGAACTCTCACGGTTACCAAAGACCATCAAATCCATAAAATCTGATTTTAAGGATAAGATGAAGGAGTTATCCAAGCTCTCGGGTGATTTGGCACGTTCCCTTCATGAATCACCTGGGGATGATGAGCATGAAGAGGATATCGCGCTGATCGATGATTTCATTGATTTATTGCAAAAGATAGATAAAATCGCACCCCTTGACGAGATTATCAAGAATGCGGGGTTGGAGTTCAAGGTAGAGCATGAAACGGGTTCCAAGAAAGTGAGAAAATACTCGAAAGTCCTAATTTTGTTAAAGGAGAGTCTTGCCGCCCGGTTGCTAAATCACGCCTTGGAACATGTCATCGAGAGCGAAAGAAGGGAACATCTCGATCATGCACACGCTGCTTGCATGGATATCATCGAGATTAATGCCCGGGTAAAATTCATGCTCGATTATTACGACTCTCTCCAGAAATTCGTAACGTCGATTCACATCATCTCCATTGGGGTCTCCACGGTACAAGAATACAATTACATGGAAGCAACCCAGTATTTCCTTAAGGCACGGGAATTACTCACCAAGATGGACGAGACATTTAGAGGTTTGCCCATTGCAAAACAATACGTTGCCCTGTCACGTGCCTATGCGTCGGACGCGTTTAACATCATCTATCTCCTGAACTCATATTACAACTGGAAAGCCATAGCAAAGGATGCAAATGGCGAGCTCAAGGATATCGCGGATCTATCCGTCACTAACATCCAAGAATGGATTACCAAGCAATACGGCTTCCCTCCCATCGATAAAGTTAACCAGATCGTGAAGAAAATCATCTGGCCACAACCGAAAATGCCAAAAATGGAATGATGCAACAATGACAGAGTTGGTTCACGAGGAAGGTATCGAACAGGTAACCTTGGAGTCTGACATCGAGACGGGCGAGGAAACTCCAAGATTTTTCCCGCTCCGCATGGGGTTTTTCACGTTAATGTTCTTGATCTTTTTCGCCATATCCGTGCTTTTACTGAACGTGATCGCCTTTTTCTTTCCAGGAAATACGGGTGATATTTTCGAGGATATCATCGATTGGATCGGTTTGGGTATAGAAACCATTGGCTTGGGGGACATGTACGAGTTCATGGTACCAACGGAGGACGAGGCATTATATATCTCGGCTTGCATTGTTCTCTCCTTCCTAAGCATCTCGCTGCTTTCCATGAAAAAGCGGGGTTCTTCCCTGTTCTTCAAGCATGGTACGTTCAAGCGTGCAATCGTCCAAATATTGGTATTCTTTGGATTATTCATCTTGTACATGCAAATACTCAAGTTAGCTTCACTATTCATCCCTGGAATGAGCGAGGGTAGTGTTGCAATTTACGTTCTCATTGCTGGAGCCTCGATGTGGATATTCTTCCAAAGCTGGGCTCTATTCACTGCTGCCAGGCGCGCGGGAACATCCATCGAAAATAAGCTGCTTGCCAAGAGAAACAGATCCGGTTCCGTCTTCGTTGCCATTGCACCATACCTTGCAGCAACCTGGATCGTCCTGCTGACGATCGGTTTCTTTTATTTCATCGACGTTCTCACTGGCATGGCTCCCGAGTTTGCATTGGAACCATGGGCTGCCACCATGATCCAGATCATTGCATTCCTGGTGGTAATTTTGTGCATCATCCCTTCACTGATAGCATTTACAGTGAAGGATTCCAGACAGAAACGGTTCGATTCCATGGTGGTGCTCATGAGCATCGTCTTCATGTACCCATATCTCCTGTTTAACTTTGTTATCTATTTCTTGCTCCCGAAGACGGGCGTGGATACCGGCTCGGTCGGGGGAGAAGATATCATCATTTTCGGTATCGAACTTAGCCAGTTATTGATCTGGGTTGAATTGATATTCACCCTCGTTTTGCTCATCATGTCCCTCAGGTCCGTGGGAAACAGGACTAATTATCAGTTCGGAAAATTCAAGAAGCACTCATTCATCATGTTCATCTATGCCAGCTTGGCAGGTCAATTTGGTATCAGGTACCTGCAAACCAAGGAAAATTTGCCAGAATTCAGTGGAGTCGGCGAATTCCTCCTTGATGGGCAATATATCATCATCAATTTCTTCATGATACTTGCGCTCATCTTGTCCATCCTGTTATTCTCCTCGGATCGGTTCGGGTTGTACTTTAGGGTTCACGAGGAAGTCTCAAAGGAAGATAGGAAGAGAATAGAGTACATTCACGAGCAAATGAAGATGGAGTATAATAAGCACTCTGGACCATTCTTGGTTTCTGGAATTTATGAGGATTTAACTGCCATCATGAAAATCGACAAGCTAAAAGTCATGGATCTCGTGGAGAAGACGCACCGCCGATTCGATGATATGGAAATCGATGGATTGAAAAAGCGGTACGTGTGTTTCGATTTCGGTGCTTGAAATCCACATTCACTTGTTGCGGAGATAGCGATATCCCTTGAGGGATCTAGCACGCCATGCGCAATACGTGTTGCAGGCTTGATTGAATCGTCTCCGGCATTTTTCCGAGCAGAAATAAAACTCTTTTCCCTTGAATCGCTGGCAGACAGGATGCTCTTCATCCGTGTCAACGGGGATGTTGCAAATTGGATCTATTTTTATCATTGATTAATCTAACTTCCATTAGCTGAATACCATGGACGGCACGAGATGAGGTTTATTGAAAACAAACTATCTCGTAAGGATATATTAGTTTACACAATTAAAAACCTTGCGTGGATTAAGTATAACTACAGAAGGGATCCATGTGCTCAACCGTTCGAGAAAACGGTTGAATTTACGTCCATTGGTTCAATCATGATGCCCATCCATCGCAAAATTTCCGATATGGAACCATGGTTATCCCCAAAAAATGGTTAAAAAACTTGAAAGGAAATGTACAATGATGCAAGAATCTACCACCGCGTGGAAAATCGCATGCGACCAAGCCAGAACCGATATTGACGGGGCAATCCAAAACTTACTTGGCAAGATGCGCCTTGAAGAAAAGGTGAACCAGATGAGTGGGGATTGGGGCCTCATTCCCGGCATCGTGAAACTCTTGAGGCGTTATTGCGATCCACCCGTGCCTGCTGGTGAATGCAAGCGGTTGAGCATCCCCCCCATCAGGTTCGTCGATGGCCCGCGTGGAATCGTCGCAGGTCGATCCACGTGTTTCCCGGTGCCGATGTGCCGGGGTGCCACGTGGGATCTCGAGTTGGAGCGCAGGATTGGCGTGGCCATGGGCTTGGAAGCACGGGCAAATGGAGCCAATTATTTCGGTGGCGTGTGCATCAATTTGCTCCGGCATCCCGCGTGGGGACGCGCGCAGGAAACATATGGTGAAGATCCATTTCTCCTTGGCAGGATGGGAAGCGCCTTGACACGTGGCGTGCAATCAACAGGTATCATGGCCTGTGCCAAGCATTTCGCCTTGAATAGCATCGAAAATAGCAGGTTCAAGGTGAACGTGCAAGCAAGCGAGAGAGTGTTACGAGAAATTTATTTACCACATTTCAAGGCCTGTGTCGACACGGGAGTCGCATCAATCATGGGTGCATATAACAAGTTCCGGGCGCATCATTGTTGCCAAAGCGCATACCTTCTCAGGGATATTCTCAAGAATGAATGGAAGTTCGATGGATTCGTTATCTCTGACTTCTTGCTTGGTGTGAGAAATGCTGAAAAAGCCATACGAGCAGGCTTGGATATCGAGATGCCAGTAAGATGGCGCATGAGGCCCCGGAAACTATTACGGTTGATAAAAAGGGGAACCATAACGTTAGATCTGGTTGAAAAGGCGTGCACGCGTATCATTCGCAAGAAATTGGAATTCTTGAACGGTGATGGCAAGCCCCGGAATCGTGGAGGATTCAACTCTCCGGCAGTGACTGACTCGTCTATCATTGCCTGCCAGGCACATGTTGCTCTTGCCCGGGAGGCAGCGGTGAAAGGTATGGTGTTACTCGAAAACAGGAAGAATTTCCTTCCATTAAACAAGGGTGGAGAAGTGGGGACCATCGGGATGTTTGGGAAGCTATCGAACGCGGAGAATATTGGTGATCATGGGAGCAGCCAAGTTCACCCGCCCCATGTCGTGACGCCCTTGCAAGGTATACGAGCTGCTTGCAGGGAAAAGAATATCGAGGTGGTGCATGATGGGTCCGGGAAAGTCCGGAAAGCCCAGCAGCGGGCAAGGGAAGTGGACGCTTGCATCATCGTGGTGGGATGCTCCCACAAGCAAGAGGGTGAGAATCTCCTTACCCATGGTGGCGACCGGCACGCCATAGCACTTGATCGAAGGGACGAGGAACTCATAGACACCATTGCGGCGGAAAACGAGAAAACAATCGTGGTTCTGCAAGGGGGAGGCTCCTTCCTTACCAACCCGTGGAGCGACATGGTCCAAGGCTTAATCATGGCTTGGTATGGGGGCATGGAAGGGGGAAATGCCCTGGCAGCACTTCTCCTGGGTGATGCCAATTTTAGCGGAAGGCTTCCATGCACCTTCTACGAACAAGCATCCGACATGCCGTATTTCAGCAGCAAGGATAAAACCATGATTTATGGGCGTTACCATGGATATACCTTGCTTGACAAGGAGCAGAAAAGAGCAAAGTACCCCTTCGGCCATGGCGGGAGCTACACGAATCACGTGTATTCAGATCTTGAGTTGGATGACGTGATCCCGAAGGCACGGGTGGATGGACGGATCGCAACCATCATGATCAACGTTGAAAATAAAGGCACCATGCTTGCCGAGGATGTGGTTCAAGTGTATCTCGGCAAGCGCAATCGGGTAGTGGACCGTCCCGAGAAATTGTTGTGTGGGTTCCAACGGGTCACCGTGGAGCCCGGTGAGGCGAAAAGAGTTTGCATAGACGTACATTCAAAGGCTGCGGCGCGTTATGATCCCAGCAACGGGGGGTGGATCGTGGACCCGGGGGACTACCAGCTATTGGTAGGGCCCTCCTCTGCCACCGAAAAACTACTCGGGAAGAATATTACACTTGAATGATCCACACCCTCTAAAGGGAGACTTTATAGCATCCAGGGTTGATATCAATGA
>WJJB01000034.1 GCA_014729935.1 Candidatus Bathyarchaeota archaeon
CGGTTGCACCGACACATGCTTGGTATCAATGCCAAATGTTTTCAAAGTGCGCGTGATGGTACCGGCAAGGGGATCATCAGCCATGGTGGATATCACTTCAACGTGCCTCCCCAAGCTGGTGCTAATGCCGGCGAAGTAGCCAATTGCACCTGCCATTAGCATGGTGACGTCGGTGGTACCGCTCCATTCAACGAGCGCTTCCACGTCAATCGGGGCACTCCCGTGGATCACCAGATCCAAGTTGAGCGGTCCCAGTATAGTGATATCATGCATCGCTTCCTGCAGCTCCTTTCTTGACATTCTTCCATTCAGTGGGATCCCGGTGGAAAGATGTGGTTCCATGCCTTGGCATGCTTGGGGATGTTGGACCGCTGGCAATCAGGATTGATCGTGCCATCGGCGACTGCAAAGTAATATGGCATAAGTTGCAGGACCGGAATCACCATCAATGCATAAATGTACTCGTCATTTGTTGGAAACCGTACCACGTAATCTGCTTGATCTGCCATGCACGTTTCTTCGTCATTCACGAGGGCTATGGAGGGCGCCTTCAAGATGGTGGTCACGTCCATTACCTGCCGCAACCATTTTTCATGTGGGCTACCCGGGGCTCCCAAGATGATGGTAAGGATCGATTCATCTGTCAATCCAAGCACGCCATGCAAATGACGGGTGGGGATCATTGCTTTTGCCGGGTTATGCGCCATTTCATCAAATTTCAAGGCCATTTCCTCTGCTGAGCCCCAGTTCGGACCACCCCCCACCACTAGTATCCCGCGCTTTTTCCAGAAGCGCTTGGCAATGCTCCAGCACCTGGCATCCCATGCATCGAATCGCGTGCGCATCTGCGAGGGGGCACCATGCAATTCCCTTATCTTGGTTTCGATGTCATTGTCCCCTTCGTTCAGGATCGCCCCTAGCTTGAAGGAAAGAAGCAATCCTGCAGCAACTCTCGTCGCGTAATGGAAGGTATCAGATCCACCAGTGTCCATGCCCCCGGCGCAAACGATGGAATTCGTGCAGTTTTTCGTGATCAGGCTGCCTGCCACGGACGTGAACGCTACCGAGTATCCCCCTCTTTCCTGCACCATCTTGGCCGCCGCGTTGGTATCATGGGTGGAACCACTTCCGCTATAGAAGAAATATGCAGTATTTCCGGCATCCATGGGCATCCGGGAAAGCATGAATTCGGTGGAGTCCATGTACCACGATTTCACGCGAGCATGGTGAACGATGGCACTTGTAACCACCTCACCAACGAATAATGATGTGGGTAAACCGATGTTGATGATCGTGTTGATATCACGTGTGACGAGTTCCTCGCATACCTTGTCTATGGGATCGCTGGTGATTTCCAGTGTTTCCTCGATTGCATCAGGTTCGGAGCGGATATCCCTGTACAGATTGAATGGATGTTTTGTCCTTGGTGTACTATGTAACGCCTTGTACATGACCGGGTGTTCGGAGGTTGCCTCGATATCCTTCCTGGAGCCATGCAGGTTAAATTGTTCTCGCTGGTTCTCGTCTAAAACTTTCCTTGCTTGTTCGTCCATTATCATCTTCCAAAAGCGTTATTCTCGGGATCCGCTTCTTGTTTCACGTGAGAAAATTTCAATGTTGCCATTTCTGTCCTGAAACAGACTTCTCCATCGGGAGGGAACTTTTAAGGCATCGGGTATATAGAGTGAAGTATGAGCAACCGTGCAAGGCCACATCGATGGTAAATGATTCGCGATGATAAACGAAGCTGCAATCAACAACTACAAGAAGTTATTTGATAATTTCCTCCATGCTGTTCCAGACGCGAAGGCAGTATTCTTGCTGACTCAACAAGACGCCACCATTGAATGTTCCTCCCTGCGCGAGGGCGTGAACGGCAAGCTCAACAAGCCAGTCATTGCCCAACTCACCACCATATTTGATAGACTTGCCAACGAGCAATTGGTCGCTGGAGGCGGCACGTCCATCTTGGAATTTGATGATGGGAGATTCGTATATGTTCGCGTGAATGACAAGATCGCCTGTTTCGTTTTCGACGTGATAACTTACGTGGACAAGGTACTTCCATATGTGTACCTCACTGCAGAAAAAGTAAAAGTTCTCTCGCTGGGAAAGGAAGCAGAACTCGATGTGCCGTCCATCGAGCCAGATGTGGAGGATAACTTGGACCATGAGGTCTTCATGGAATTGCTTTCAACAAGCACTTCGTTGACATACAAGGCTATCGTGCTTGGAGATCAAGCAGTAGGGAAGACAAGTCTTATCCTTCGATATTCCAAGGGGAAATTTGGTTTTAACTCCCTGCCAACCATTGGCGTTTCCATCACCACGCATCCCGTTGAGATTCCCCTCTCGGCAGTCCGCCTTAATTTGCAAATATGGGACCTTGGCGGCCAAGATCAATTCCGCAGGATACGCCAAAATTATTACTCAGGAGCCAACGTGAGTTTACTGGTATTTGATGTTACCAATAGGGATTCACTGGTAAACTTGATCCGGTGGAATGATGAGCGGAAGCAATTCGCAGGTGACATTCCTGCCATCTTGGTTGGCAACAAGAATGATTTATTCGATAAACGGGTGGTTTCCAAGGAGGAGGCGGAAGCATTCGCCGCAAAATTGAATTTACCTTACATGGAAACCTCCGCACTCACCGGTGCCAACGTGGGTGAGATATTCAAGCTTGCGGGATTCAAGGTATTGAACCGTGAAGCCAAGAAGGCTGGATTCGGTGCCATGGGGGACCAATGATGGAAGATTCATCCCCAGGAATCCCACCATCCACTGGAACGCTTGATCCTGTCGAGGATCCCACAGCCCCCGTCCCCAAACCGGGCACCCATCTCGACTACTGGAAGGTGATCTCCATTGCGAGACCCATCGCATCCTTCTGGTACAATTATATCTTTCTTCTCTTGGCTGCCATCCCTGCCTTGCTCATGTACTCGTGGTTGCTGCCCAGCGTGATCCTTCCCTTTCCAAGTGCAATCGGCTTTCAGGCTCTAACGGTGAATTTCTTTGGCTTATTCTTCAGCATCATGGACGTGGCGACGGGACCCGCGTGTGAGAGATTTGTCTCTCAACATGCCGAGATAAATCCAGACCGGGCAATGAAATACGTGCAGTTCTTTATTTGGTTTCAGATGATTACTGGCCTTGCTCAAGTAACCATCGTGACACTTTTTTGCCTGCTATACGTTGTTCACACGAACTTGGGTTATGCAATGTGGTTTTTCCTCACGTACAGTCTCACCCAGTTTCCCGGGATGCTAAGCGCGTTCAAATCCACCTTGAGGGGCTTCCAGCGGTTTGATAAATCCAATATCGTGGAATTACTGCAAACAACCGTCTTTGAAACCACGACACAGATCGTGTTTATCATGGTAGGCAGGTGGGTTGGGGCCATGAATCCCAAAGTTGGCGAACTTTTTGGAGCTACGATTGGTTACATTATCGGCAAGTATATCGATGACTTTTTCGCCATGATGCTCGCGGCCAGGTATGTTAGCAAGATCATCAAGCCGTACGGGTTAAAATTGCGTCAGGCAATTATCCCCCGGTTCGGACTGGATATTGCCAAGGAATCTTTGCTCTATGGGGTGAAGTTACTCGGTTCCACCGTGATCTCGGCACTCACTGAATACCTTACTCTCCTCATGATGGTGCTCTGGCTCCCGAATTACGTGTTCATCATAGGCATCGTGGAACTAGCGAGAGGCATAGCGGGACTTGTTGGCGCAAAATACAATTACGCTCCCCTGATATCGGAATCGTATAACAACGGCAAGAAGAATCTGGCCAAGTATGCCATCACGCAATACTGGAATTCGTGGTGGATCCTCGGGTTTTACCTCTCCATCGTCATCACCATTCTCATCCCCACCGTATTCGAGAAGCTAGGGGGTAATTTCGCATTCACGGCAACCATCATCCCCATTTACATTTTGCCACGTCTCCTTATCACTCCTGCAGGCATGGGTGCCGATGTCTGCCAAGCGGTGGATAAGCCAGGATTCAGGACATGGGGCATCGTGAGCGAGAAGGTGACTAAGATGATTACCGTGTTCGTATTTCTCAGCCCATGGGGCTTGCGAAACATCTTTGGGGAAACTTCCTTGCTCACGCTGTATATCTTGCATGATATCCCTGCATACATCGTCATCACGTTCGTTGAGTTCGGTCTCGTGCATCGGTATGCCATCAAGGTGAAAATCAACATCTGGCAAACCTTCGTCGCGGGGAGCCTCTCGAGCACGCCCATAATTCCCGTGGCGTTCCTTCTAGTGAAGACATTCAACATCACGTGGGAGCTAGGAAATACCGTGGTCCCAGCGATCGCGTTTATCGTTGTGGCTCTCTTCTTGGTGCTATTTGTCTTCCCGGTCGTGATTTTCTTCATGTACGGGTTCCTTGGTGGCTTGGATTCTCGATCCTTGGTCCACTACCAGAATGCCGTTACCCTGTGCGGACCCAGCAGGTTCCTCGTGAGGTTTTTCTTCTCTGGAGCTAGAATCGGCTTCAAGCTATCACCAATCAAGGATAGGTTTAGAACACCGTGGGAGGAGGCGGACAGGGAAGCCATGGAACTCATGGCAATGCGGCATCCCGAGCAGGTGGGCACTCATCATGATGGTGAATGACGTTTGAGCTGGTTGCATCATTTCATGGATTGGTGATATTCACGGAATTGGAATGGAAGGGAAAGAGAACGGGAGACGAGCTGGAAGCGCTCGTCTCGGCGAAATTAGGAACCAGGTTGCACCCGATCGAACGGTTCGACCTGTCCCAAGGTGACCATTGCAGCGGGATGGATCACGGGGATTTGAGTTGCCTGCCACGTAACATCTTGGTTCATGGAGACAACCTGCAGGTGATGCGAACCTTGTTGGAAGTCAAGGGAGAATGCATTGATTTAATCTACGTGGATCCACCCTTTGCCACCGGGAGCAACCAAAAATACCAAGTTTTGATAGGCGAGGGGACGAGAGTAAATGCCGAGTGGGATGCCTATATAGATACCTGGCAAGACCCCGCAGAATATCTGACCATGATTCAAGAACGGGTATGGTTCATGCATCGATTGCTCAAGTCAACAGGATGCATGTACGTGCACGTGGACGAGAAAATGTGCCACCATGTTCGACTCATCTTGGATGAGATTTTTGGCAGGGAAAACTTCTTGAATGAAATCATCTGGGTGTACAAGCGCTGGACTGCCTCCGCAAGGAAATTCCAAAAGCTCCATGATGTAATATTTCTTTATAGTAAGACCGGGGAATACACCTTCAACACCCTGCATGTCCCATA
>WJJB01000473.1 GCA_014729935.1 Candidatus Bathyarchaeota archaeon
GAGGAGAGGAAAAAAAAATGGCTCAAATTTGCAAAAGATAACGATAACATGACCTTGTCGAAGCTGCTTCGTACAGCAGTGGAGTTTTATATCAACGTGCACTCCATGATTCCAAATTTTAAGTCCTTTTCAAAGATCACCCACGATCTCAAGGAACCCCTCACCTCCATCAACGGTATCGCTCATATTCTCATAGAAAAATACAAGGATAACTTGGATAGCGATATCCTGTTCAATATCAATGAAATTCTTGAACGGAGCAAGGATCTAGAACAAAAAATTACCGAAATCCTTGAAATCGAGAAGATCGAGGATGAATCCTTTGACATCTTGATCGTCGATGATGATATGTCTACCATAAAGGTTTTATGCAGGTATTTCGATTTAAAGGGATTTTCCTGCAAGGGAATGAATGGAAGTCTAAGGGTCTTGGATGAAATCAGGATTTACCAACCGAAGGTAGTTCTCCTTGATGTCATCCTTCCTGAAATCGATGGGTTTGATCTTTGCAAGAAAATCAGGGATGATGATGAAATCAAGGATACTCCCGTTTATTTCATTACCGCTATACCAGGCTACGAGATCGAAAAGAAGATTCCAGAAACAGGCGCCGATGGCTATTTCCTGAAGCCATTCAACTTCCAAAAGCTGGAGATGTTGATAAAGCAGATCAGGGACAAGTGATGGCAGGAATCTCGAACCTGAACTCCGAACCCTTGTTCCTCCCAGCAGAATAGACGTGCAATATCCCGCCATGTGCTTTGACGATATAATTCGCGATGTACAATCCCCAACCCGTGCTTTTTAGTCTCTCGTTCACCGGGGTTTGTGGGCGGTCAAACGATACGCCATAATTAAAAATGGCTTCAATTTCTTCACCAGTAAGCCCAAACCCCGTGTCCTTGATTGAGAAACAAACTTTCCCGGATTCCTTGGCCTCTATTCGAATGCTTGAGGTGCCCCTTGGAGGTGTATTCTTGATGGCATTTGTGACCAAGTTAGCGATGACAATGGCGATTTTCCTTGGGTCAATCCTCACGTGGAGGGATTCAGGGCCTTGAATACCTATGGAATGTTCATTTCTTGATGCGAGCATTTTCGTTTCGTTAATGACATTTTTAGTAATCCGAACCAAATCTGTCTCTTCTAATTCCAAGGGAAAATCCCCAGAATGAATGCGAATGATATGTATCATTTCATCGAGCAGATCCTTCATTTTCGCGCAATCTTGGGTGATGGCATCAAGCAAATCCTTATCCTTGGAATCAAGCTTGGAATTGCAAAACTTATCTAGTAACTCGGCAGCACCCAAGATGGATACCATTGGAGTTTTCAACTCGTGTGATACCGTGCGAATCATGAAATTTTTCAAGTTTTCTATCTCCCTCAATCGCCGGTTCTCTCGTTGCAGGGTTTCCTGGCTCTTTGCGTTCATGATTTCTATTTTAGAAAATAGTTTAAATCCAATCACCCCAAGGAAGAAAAAAATTCCAAGTATCATCAACCGGGTCGTGAGCTCGCGTGTCGGTACCTGGTAAAATAAAAGTTCTGCAAAACTCAAGGAGGGATAGAACCTGATATCAAGTAACGTGTCTATCCACCAATATGCAAAACCAAGGAGGATCATGATGTAGAGAGTGATTGTTGCTCGTCGTCTGCCGGATGAGCTCTTGAAAGAATTGAGTTCATCACGATGCAAGATTTTCTCGATAAATGGAAGCATCAAAAACATCCTCGCAAAAATTATGCACACGAGACCATTTATGGCGTCTTTCAACACCATTAGATTGAGAGCTTCCAAGGGCATCACCGTGTTCGTGACACGGGGATCCCAAGGCAGCGGGTTCAAATTATAAGACCACCTGAATGCCGTGTACATCCATCCAATGAAGAGCAACCGAAATATCGATTCAGCCAAGAAAGCATGATATTTCCATGATGCGGTCATCTGCCTTTTCTCGGCAAACCAACCATGCCACGCGATCCACAGGGTGTAAAACGGAATGGAGAATAATGCTCCCGCTCCACCCCAGAAAAACCATAGAGTTTGGCATCCCATTCCAATCGTTGCCGAGATAAGACCATATCGCCATCCCCATGAAAATGTAATTGCAAGAGGGAATAAGTATCCAAAGAAAAAACTTAACGGATTTTCCACGTCAGGAAAGAGATCATGTATGCTTATTTTCAGCGGGAAGAAATTGATCATGAATGAAATTAGCCCAAATATCGCTGACACCAAGAACTTGTATTTCCATATCGATCGATCTGCCTTTGTTGTCATGTTACCTTCAATGATGCTAGGGGAGATTTCCTGCCAAATTGGGACAGCAACTGAGTATTAGGACTATTCCAGTTCCTTATTGTAGGTCATCTTTCCCACATGGTTACAGTACTTAGAGTAATACACCTATAAATGTTCCAAACTTTTGAGCCATGAGCCTTTTAAGTCTTGACTAGGGAATTTTGCTTCAAGATGTCTTTTTTTTCTTACTTTGGTTGTAATGAATGAACGCATAGTTTTTCGAGTGGATCTCAACGTGGATGAAGTGGATCATCATATTTAATTTCTTGAACACATAGAACAATTAATATTGTCATATAATCATATATGAATGGGGAAGTTGTTATCCTTTGTGGGATTTCGCTTGCAACTACCTGAGTATTCGTTAAAATTGATCGGATGCGTGCTCATGGTTCCAGTTGATATGATGAGATTGATACCTGCATTGTTAATGGAAAAGAATGGGAAGGTTAGCTGGATCAATGCAGAAGCCATCCAGAAGCTAGCAAGTATCATGGGGGATATTATGGCTCCTTCCAAGCTTTCAGGAATGATCGCGAGCCATGACGCTAGTAATTTATCTCGAAAGCACTTGGACGGGCAATGGATGAATGCACGACCAGTTAATGTAAATCCAGTGCCTGCAACAAGTGATGATGGACAATTGAAATTACATATAGTTGAATTAACCGGGGAAAATATCCCAAATAATGATCATTGGAAGGAATTACCAATTCATGACAAAGGGGGAACCATTTGCCACTTTCTTCTCTGGCACGTGCCCATGAAGCGCCCCGAGCGCGTTCCATTGAACGATGATGCCGAATTAGCCATGGCAATGATCAAGGAAACAAGCACTGCCTTGTCACTTGACACGAACTTGCTTGGCAGGTTGGAATTATGCGTGGATTTGATCAGGCGCATAGGAGAAATCGATCTTGCAGCCATGTACATCAAGAAGGAAGCCACAAAACTGATCTTGGGACATGGGTGGGTGGAAGAATGTAAAGAATTGCAGGAGCCAGGAGATTCCGGATTCAGGAAATGTGTCTCAATTGATAATGTGTTGAACTTGGAGAAGGAAGGGGGAAAAACATTGGAAGGCATCCTCTTCAATGAAGGATTCACCTCGGTTACATCGTTACATGCTTTTCCACTGGTTTTTAACAAAAACCTCCTCGGTTTGCTAGTAATTGGCACGAAATCTGCCGAGGAAATACCAACCTCTTGCAAATTAACTCTGGAAGCGATTTCATCGCAAATGCAGTCCGCTATACACTATGAATCCACCTTCAAGCGGCAGGAATACGAGATCGTTGCTCAAGAATCCATCCTGGAAGATCTTGATATTGGATTCTTGAAGTACGATGAACATGGAAGGATAAGCCTTGCAAGCAAGGGTGCAGCTAGAATCATGCAATGCAACCAAGGGGACCTACTTGGGAAACAAGTGCAATCTTTCATTGCGTGCATCAGCGACGCGTATGGTCAAGATGGTCATGCATTGCTATTTCCAAGTACTAGGAAGGAATTCGAGACGGTCATCTTCAACGGGAACATGGGAAGGATAGCCGTGAGGTGCACCTCGTGCAAGGTGCCGGGAGCATCCAACCATCACATCCTTGAATTCAACCAGCTTGATGGCAAGATACGGGAACCCATCGAGAAGGTAACATTCCCCCGTCCGAAGAACCTTGTTACAAGGATAGCCATGGAATTCATGAACGTGTCGGTCGAAGGGATGGATGCGAGCATTAATACGATGATGGAAATGCTTTGCGAATCGTTGAACATCAATTCCTGCACGATTTATCTCAAGGACCCCGAAAAAACGCACCGGTTCATGGCAAAGCATCAATGGAACAAGCAGGGGGAGATGGGTAATAATTTCCCGTCAACGGTCACCTTTCCCCGCAAGCTCGACTTTAACACCAAGATCATAAACATATACGATCCGAAATACAAATCGGAAGAAACATTGGTACTAGAATCGATCTTCTCCCTTGCTTGGGCAAAGAGCGCCATCTTGTTACCATTGAAAGTTGGAAATGAGAATCTTGGATTCATTGGATGTGCCAGAATTCTCGAACATTCCACGTGGTTGAAGAAAGAGATTGAATTCCTCTTAACCGCTGCAAGCCTCTTCGGAAGTGCCTTGCATAGACAACAATATGAAACCATGATCATGGATTCCGAGGAGAGATACAAGGCACTCATCAAGACATCGCCTAACCTAATCATCTTGGTTGATGAAAATGAGATAATTGTGGATATCAACCAAGATGAAATTTTTAACACCGAGACACAAGCTTTCATAGGAGAAAGTATTGAGAAGGTCGCCATGCATTTTTCCCTCAATGTCCCGTTCATTACAGAGAAAATGGAATCAATTATGGAGGGGGATTTCATAACACCGTTTTATTTCGAGATTCTCGTTGATGGAAACAAGCATTGGATCGAAACAAGGGCTAGCGCCGTTCATTTCGGGAACACGTGTTATTACCAGCTCGTCTTGATGGACATTACCAACCGGATCAAGGCGGATATCCTTGCAAAGGAGCGTGATAACAAGGTAAACCAACTTGAAGAGCTTCGAACCCAGTTCCTTTACCGTGCCTCACACGAGTTAAAAACACCATTGAATGCTATTCACGGTGCTGTCCAGATCATTAACAATTTTTACGTGGAGGAAATAACGGACGATTTGAAGCATCTCTTGGACATTATCAACCAAGGAAGCACCAGGTTGCAACTTTCCATTGAACAAATCATCGATTCCATGAATCTTGAAACAGGTTACTTATCCTTGGAGCAATCCATGGCTAACATTGTTGATCTTGTCGAGGATTGCTTGATTCAATTCGAGGAAAAATTCGAAAGTAGGAATATCATGCTTTCATTTGAATCACCACCAGAAATAACCCTATTCATTGATGAGGGGCGTATCCGACAAGTGTTTTCGGAATTGGTTGAGAATGCTCTCAAGAACTCACAATGGGGCGGGACGATCTCAGTGAAAGTGAAAAGAAATAATGGAGCTGTTCAAGTTTCCGTGCAGGATTCCGGCGTGGGGCTCACGTTTGAAGAAATGAACAAGTTATTCAAGAAATTCGGGAAGATAGAAAGGTATGGAAAGGGATTTAACGTCATCACTGAAGGGCATGGATTTGGCTTGTACCTGGCAAAGGAGATTGTTGAAACGCATGGAGGGCGAATCTGGGCAGAATCACCTGGCAGAAACATGGGTGCAACATTCATTTTCGAGCTACCACGTGTTCCCGTGATTAACACCCGGGAATGAGATGCACCCATGGTCACATTTTAGGTTTTCAAGCCATGGAAAAAACGTTAGCATCCCAGCCTTAAGGATCACAGGCTGCATGGATGCAGGTTACATGCGATAATCCTTAAAATGCTGTTTTTCATGTCGCGGGAGCCCTGGAATCCCAATGTATCTCTACCAATCCCTTCTCGCTTCCACCACGGCCATCGAGATGCAATTCCAACCGTGAGAGCGATGCATCGTATTTCCAATTGGTGAAATTCTCGCTTGACACCAATATCTTAATCGGTCGCATTTTCGCGTGCAAGAGAATGTCCAAGGATTCACCCGGCAGGAGCTTGATGGAAAACATGAGTTTTTCCCCGTCTAGTGATACATCCGACACCAGGTTTCGAGCCATGGGGATGAACTTGTTGATGCATCCCACCAATGCAACGCCATCTATAAGGTATGGGGCAAAAATGAGATACCTGTAATTCATGTACCGCTTGGGAAGGGAGATTCCCGTGCTTGGTTTCACGGGTTGCATGGTTCCCGCTTGGAAATCGTATAGAATTCCCTCCTGGTCGCAATATCCCATCTGTGCCAAGGTCACGGATGCATCCTTGACTTTTCTTGGCCAAAATGACACCGAAACCACGTACCTCCATGTCCAATCTCCTATCACCGTCCAAGTATCCATGATGTAGGGCTTCTGGTGAATCCTGAACATGAGATCGTTCGGCGTGATGGGTCTATCTGGTTTTAGTAATTCTCCATCATGGGAACAGGTGCGCCCGATGAGGTTCGCATCCAAGTACTTGGGCCTGTCGCCAGGGCATACCAAACCCCCCCCAAGAACGCTCAAGAGTGCCATGAATCTCGGGTATTTCTCCCTGTAGAGAAATTGATGGGTGAAGATGGAAGTTGTTTTTGAGTAAAACACGTCATAGGAAGGCCAGATGCCGATAGCCCAACAGAGCATGTTCGCCTGCGTGATATCCGTAATGTAAAATTCCTTTGGAGCCCTAGCCCAGTAATCGCCCCCCGTTCTCGCATTCGTGACTGCGGGAAGTTTCAATGCTTGCAGGAATGCACCTGGGGGTGCCATGCAGTATTGAATAGTGAGTCCATGGCTTGCAGCCGCTTCACCCATCCACGTGAGCAAATTCTCCCCGGCGTTGATATTTTCCCTGAGCAATGGAATACCGTTGAACATGGTCGTGATCCAATCCTGTTCATAGTGGAAGATACCCATTTCCTTCGCAGACGCCATGATGTCATCCCAGAATCTCTTTTCTATTGGTAAAATCCCGAAATCGCACTTGTATACCTGATAATCATTAGCATATGATGAATCGGGGGCAAACCATCTGGCATGGGCAGCAAGGGGTAATCCCAACTTGTCCTTGAATTGCCGCAAGCCATTGGGGAAGTGTTCTTCCTTTGGTGTCCATGTATCTGCTCCCCCCTTTGCAAGTCCCTTCACCAAGGGCGCAAACCATTTCTTGGGAGGTTTCGTCCAACTTTTCTTTGGGAGCTTCTTATACCACCAAGAATCCAACTGGAGATACCTGAAGGGAATGTCTTTCTTGTCGAAGGTATTTTTTGCCTCGAGCAATGTCTCCTCGTAATTCACCCCTTTTTCTGTTCGATAATAATAATACGCGCCGTTATCCGTCCAGTATCCCAGCGTGGCGGTGGCAACGTCGTCCAGTGGATCCCGTGGAGGCACGCCATGCACTTGCTGGAGAAGCTCCCCCCAATCTACCAGTGCTTGATTGATACCCGTGGATAACATGAGAATAGACGATTGCTGGTATCCTGCAGGAATCTCCTTTACCTGGCCCTCGATGCCATGGAAAAGAACCGGTGTCTTGGATACATCATGCATCACGTTTGACGTGTCCTTATCATCCATCCCTTCCTCCTGGTTTGGTTGAAACAATCCAGTGCGTCCTACCATGAACCTATCCATGGGCCCGAATACCAGGGAATTCAATTGATTATCGTACAAGACTACTGGTCCCTGGGTGCTGGTGTTTGCGAGATCCTTGATGGGAGGTGCAAATACTTGCACCTTGAATCCAAACACGCGCCTGTTGGGGGCATCCAGCTTGAATGCGGGAAAAATGCAACACGGGTGGTCCCGGCGCCCGGTGCTTGTTCCCTCCACGCCACTTGGGAACTCGATGATGAATTGTACAAATGGAGCCCCCTTTAAGGAAAGAATGCTCGTGATCACCTTCGTACCCGTGCCAGGTATCTTCCACGTGGCTCGATTAAGAGATGCGCTCCCCAGCTTGGTAATCACCCCATCTTCCCTATCCGTGGATAGGAGCTCAAGTGATCCCTCGATGATATATCCTTGCTCACCACAAGGGATATCACTTCCACATCCCGCGGTGAATGACTTCCCGTTTTCAGTAACCACCAATCCCCCCTCGGCCAAATTCCTGCCATTACCGAAAGAAATACTGTAACTACCGTCATCATCATTGACCAAGACATAAGGCGTGTCATCCTGATCTTGACCTGGCCTTGGTTCCGCTACCAGGACATCATCACCGGGCTCGTACGTCGCGTTTAACTTTTTCGCAAGAACCTTCCACACGATGGGAGCGAGGATGTATAGGAGGAAAAACACGCCCGCGATTATCAATGGAATGATGAAGGCTAGCATCCATGATTGCATTATAGGTTAGCTTGACTTCCTTACCAAATAAATTGCATGGTCCCGCGCTCATGAACGAATTCAAAAGACATGCATTCCTCCCTTTCAAGTGATTCAAGTGATTGACTCGCAAAAGAAGGAACGGTTGATCGTCCATGAATGATTGGGAGGATCCCGAAATGGTGGGAAGGAATAGACTACCTGCCCATTGCACCACCGTCCCTTTCCAAGATCTGGAGGAGCTCCAAGATACATTGGCAAGTAACGATTGCAACTTAAGCCGGATCATCTCACTGAATGGTTCATGGAAGTTCAATTGGGCAAGAAATCCGAGCGAGCGACCAAGAGAGTTTTTCACGAGAACGTTCGACGTTTCCAGTTGGGAGGAGATTCCCGTGCCGTCATGTTGGCAGCTACATGGGTATGGCGTACCAATATATACAAATTTCTTATATCCCAGGAGCGTCAAGTATCTCTTCCCGCCCCGCATCAGCCATGAATATAACCCGGTTGGTTCCTTCAGGAGAAATTTCACGGTTCCTGGAGATTGGCTTGAGAATGACATGCAAGTCCTCGTGCATTTTGCTGGCGTGAAATCTGCTTTCTACACGTGGATTAATGGCGAAAACGTGGGATACAGTCAAGGTAGTATGACTCCAGCAGAATTCAATATCACGCCGCATCTTACCCGGGGGGAAAACACCATAGCTGTCGAGGTCTACCGATGGTCTGATGGGTCGTATCTAGAGGATCAAGACATGTGGCGCTTTAGTGGTATATTCCGGGACGTTTATTTGCTAGCAGTGCCCACCTTGCACTTGCTTGACTACTATTTCAGCTGTGACTTGAATCACGATTATAGGCATGCCGTTTTAAAATCGACCATTACCATTTCCAATGAATTTGGAAACCAAGACCGAGATTGCAGCATTCGCCTTCACCTCTTGGAACCTGGTAAATCGAATATCACGGGTATACCCATCGTCGAGCGGGAGATAACGGTTGAACGTGGAAGCCATATGCAAGTGCACCTGTCTTCCACCGTAGAAAATCCCTTGAAATGGACTGCCGAAACGCCTAACTTGTACACGATTGTATTGGAGTTATCCATGAATGACGGCAGGGCGATCGATGCGAGAGCTTGCAAGTTTGGGTTCCGCGTCGTTCAAATCAAGGACGCTCGAGTTCTCGTAAACGGGAAAAAAATATTATTCAGGGGGGTCA
This sequence comes from Candidatus Bathyarchaeota archaeon, assembly GCA_014729935.1. GTDB lineage: Archaea > Asgardarchaeota > Lokiarchaeia > Sigyniarchaeales > Sigyniarchaeaceae > WJJB01. The sequence continues at coordinate 9,445 of WJJB01000473.1, forward strand.
ACCGACATGAACATCATCCTGATACTGGAAGGCATGTTCCCGTGGAAACCATGATTGAAGACATCAAGCTCATGAAGCAGAATAACATCAATGCCGTGCGGACAGGTCATTACCCGAATCACCCGGCATGGTACGATCTCTGCGATCAGTATGGATTGTACGTGCTCGATGAATGCAACTTGGAATCACATGGCATGCGAAACCGCATTCCAACGAGTAGAAAAAGGTGGACTGCAGCTTGCATCGACAGGATGACGAGAATGGTTGAGCGTGATAAGAATCACGCGTCCGTGATCATGTGGTCCCTTGGTAACGAAGCAGGCAACGGTGAAAACTTCATCAAGATGAAGCAAGCCGCCTTGGAAATCGATGATAGCCGTCCAATTCATTACGAGGGTGATTACGAGTTGCGTGAATCCGATGTATTCAGTAGCATGTATACCTCCCCTAGCGATTTGGCGCGTTCGGGCAAAGGTGAGCCAGTGCGCACCGGCATTCATAAACGTGTTCCCCCAAGGAAATACCTGGGAAAACCCCGCATGCTCTGCGAGTATGCACATGCCATGGGTAATTCCGTTGGCAACTTGCAGGAATACTGGGACGTGTTTGAAGCACACGATAACATGGCAGGTGGATTCATCTGGGATTGGATAGATCAAGGTTTGCGAAAAACCGATCCTGAGACGGGTAGAGAATTTTGGGCATACGGCGGGGACTATGGAGATAAGCCAAATTCATCCAATTTTTGTTGCAATGGGCTCCTGCGGCCTGATAGAACGCCAAATCCGAGCTTGCACGAGGTGAAGAAGGTATACCAACCCATCAAGGTGGAATCCCTTGATCCACGCGATTTCACTGCTCGGATCCGCAACAAATACTTTCATACTACCATTAGCAATGATTTGTATTCAATCGAGTGGATACTGGAATCAGACGGGATTCCGGTGCAGCAAGGCATCCTAACAATGCCAACGGTACCTCCAGGGGAAGCTCGGCAAGTACAAGTGCCATTGAACATTGATAAGCTTGAAAATACACGTGAGCATTTCTTGATGTTACAATGCAAGCTTCGGAAGGATGTTCACTGGGCTTGCAAGGGTCACGTTGTCGCTTGGGACCAGTTTCCGGTAGTCGTGAATGCTGATGGCCCGGTTTCACCCCCACTTCGACTTGAACGGGAAACACTCCCCGACATTAACATCCTTGAAAGTGAGGGTGGAAAGAGAATAAGCATGGTAAATGATACGTTCCAAGCGACTTTTTCCAAGAAAAGCGGGGGATTGATCTCGTTGCGGCACGGGACGCAAGAAATGCTGAAAAAACCGTTATTACCAAACTTCTGGCGAGCGCCCACCGACAACGATAAAGGCTTGGCGAAGATGGTTCCCCTGCTCTCGATATTCCAAAAGGGATGGAAGCGTGCAATGAAACGCCGGAAGGTGACCAAGTTTACCGTGGAACGGATGCACGCGGGAGTTGTAGAGATTCAAGTCGTTTCTCGACTACCATGGTGGAGAGCCCGTGGCAAGCACCTCATGACATGGAGGGTTCATGGTAACGGCGCCATCAGGATTGAGTGCCGGTTCACTCCAAGGAAGCACATGATCAGGTTCGGGATGCAAGGTGCCCTTATAGATGAAATAAACAAAGTAACTTGGTTCGGGCGTGGCCCCCACGAAAACTATGAAGATAGGAAAACCGGGGCTGCCATCGGGAGGTATTCCATGAGTGTCAATGACATGATCCACGACTATGTCATGCCCCAGGAAAACGGAAACCGTTGTGACGTCCGTTGGATTTGCTTTAGAAGTGAATCGGGAAAGGGGTTGCTCATTGAAGATGACGGGGGGACGCTCCTGAGCATGAGCGCTTGGCCATACACGATGGCAGACTTAGAAATAGCAAGGCATGTTCATGAAGTACCAAGAAGAGACCTCATCACCGTGAATATCGATTACAAGCAGAGGGGCGTGGGGGGTGATTCTCCCGGTATTGGACCATGCATCAAGGATAAGTACAAGTTGCTCAAGGGCAAGGAATACAGTTACGCTTATATCATGAAGCCGGTGGATGAATCAATAGACCAAGTTGATGAATAAAGTTGCGAGAAAGGAGATGGAAACGCAGGGGATATTTTCGCAACTTTAAAGAGAGGGGTCTTCGGGTACGCTAACACGCACGGCATGGGATGCATCAAGGTCCCCGTGTTTCTCCGAATCATCGCGCTTCCATGCCTTGATGGACACGATCTTCCCCAGGAGCGGTGTTAGCAAGGCGTCAACATCAACAATTTCATCCGATTGACTGCGTCGCAGACTGAGTTTCCCGCTATCTCCCGCGTGAAAGGTCCCTTTCATGGTTTGCCCTTGAAAAATGAAGATGGTATCCTTTCCGAGGTAATAATCGATGATTTCATTTAAAGGGATTTTATACAGCTCCGGATTTTGAGGGGAAAGGTGTATTTCAATGCAAGCAGCACCATCGTCGTTCAAGACTAGCCGCCCCTTTTCCTTGATAAAATGCTTATACAGGTAGTAAGGATAATCGGGATTTGGTTCAGGAAATAAAGCTTCCATTTCTTGCTGCCATTCATGCAACAATTGTTTCATATTCATCACCGTACCTCCCATCTCGCTAGCAAGATCATGTTCCACACCGATATCATTCCCGAGATCATAGAGTTCAACGTGATTGTCTTCGAAGAACTCGATGAGCTTGAAATCACCATATCTTATGGAAGAACCTGGTGTTCCCCCTTGATTCCCGTAGTGAGGATAATGCCAATAAATTGCTTCCCTATCGAGCGCCCCCTCCCCAGATCCTTTCAAGAGCGGGAGCAGGCTTACCCCGTCCACGTGCTGATTAGTCATGGGAGGGAGCCCTGCCATTTCCAAGATAGTTGGATAAAAATCCGTGCTTGTTACTGGTACCCCACACTTGGTACCCGGCTTGACCACGCCTGGCCACTTGACAATCAGAGGATCGCGTACTCCACCTTCGTACATCCATCCCTTGCCCTCGGCAAGTGGCTTGTTACATGTCGGCGTGCCCGAGCCAGTTGCCAACCCGCCATTATCGGAAAAGAAGAAGATGATTGTCTCGTCCAAGATGTCCAATTCTTCCAGCGTGGCAAGTAACCGCCCGATGTTGGTATCAAGCACGTCGATCATGGCTGCATAGGTAGGATCAGATTGGAATAATCGTCGCCTCATTCGCATGTCTTTCTTGTGCTCGCATGGGAAATAATCCCCGTACTGGAAGGGATCCTTGCTTGCAAGACCCATCTCCTTGGCTTTTTTCACGTATTTCTGCCTGACATGTTCGGGCGCTTGAATCGGGACATGTACCGCGTAATACGACAGGTACATGAAGAAAGGGTTTCCCTTTCTATCGGATTGAATCAGTTGTATCGCTTCGGTAGTGAGTCTATCCGTGAGATACTCGCCCCTTGGCCCATCGTCCAACCTGGGGTTCTTGTATGGACTGAAATACCCGTGTTTTGGATTCCCCCAAGAGCATCCTCCTACGTTTACTTGGAATCCAACATGTTCTGGCCAATATTCTTCCGGACCAAGGTGCCACTTGCCCACGTGATACGTGGCATAACCTGCATCCTGCAAAGCCTTGGCAACCGTGATCTCTCCATCTGGCAGGTGATCGATGTATGGTGGCGTCAGGAGCTTACCGCGCTCGCGCATTGCCCCAAAATAATTGGTGGTACCAAGCCGAGCGGGATATTTTCCCGTCATGATGCTCGCGCGCGTTGGTGAGCACACGGGACATGCTGCGTAGGCATCCGTGAACATCATGCCATCACTTGCAAGTGAATCAATGTTGGGTGTCTCGTAAAAGGAGCTTCCGTAGCAGGTTAGGTCTCGCCATCCCATGTCGTCGATGATAATAAAAATGATATTTGGTCGCTGCATGTCAAATTACCACGTTCCCATCCATGGCCAATGATTCCTTGATTGATTCTTCTCACATGTTCATATAATATAATACCTTGCATGTGTATGGTACATGGAACCGCTTCCTGAAACCCGCGCGGGGATCCTGTTTTTCGTGCCTCACGCTGATGACCTCGAGTTTGGACCCGTCCTCACATGTATCGAGGCTCTCCGGCAAGGACATGAGGTGACAGAGGTCTTGATGACTAATTGCGCTTATGGAACCTTAAATGTACCTTTCAGGGGGAAGCGGTTAATGCGAATACGCATGAATGAGTTGGAAAAAACCCGGGACGTATACATGGCAGAAACTGGTAACGTGTTGCATGTTAAAAGGATGGGACATGTAGATGGGTTCCTTCCCCTTTCAGGAGAATCCATTTCCCAGGTTCGCGAGTTGATGAAGCAATTGCAGCCAGAAATCGTATTTGCTCCTGATCCTTGGTTCTCCATTGATTATCATCCCGATCACATCAATACCGGGAGGATCCCGCTTCTTGCTATCCACGGGATGCCGGAGCACCATCGACCTCGCAAGATTTACCTATATTACACTTTCAAACCAAACACGTTCATCCCTTGCTCCAAGAAGAATCTTGATGTTGCCTTCAAGGCCCTATCAAAGCACCGCAGTCAAGTATCACCCCTGCAAATCAAGTTACTTCGTCCCCTGAAGTGGATCTTGATGAAAGTGAATAGAATCCGGTATGGCAGGCACGTGGAACGGGTGCGCGCGGTGAAACCCGGGAAGATAAGGGAAGCAGTACACCCGGGAAAGCATGGCATCAAGGATGCAATGTTGTTTTCCTTGTTCCTCAAATTCATGAAACCACTCCCTCCTGAGAGATATCAACCGCGTCCTAGTGAACTTGGATTGCAAATTGACCGTGGAGCCATTTCAAGTTGGGAAAAACGCCATGCTACTGGCTCTTCAAGGTTTTAGCTTTCTTGCCTATATGTCCACGTTGGGGATTGTGTCACGGGTATAATTGCAACCTGAACGAGTTCAAGATTCCTTGATCCAGTCCTCAGTAAATCGTGCGATTGATAACCCGTTATAAGTCCCCTTTTTGCCGGGAATGCTCCCATCCTCGAAAAGGCAATATATGAAATTATTCCTCGCATCAATCGCAAGGTCCGAATATGCGGAAGGGCCAGGTTCGATAACACGCTTTTTCTTGAAGGTTTTCCCACCATCCTCGCTCAACCAGGCGGTGAGCTTATGCCGAGTTCCTGGCCCTTTGATCGTTGCCCGCGAATCAGGACTTGTATATACCACGACCTTGTTAGGGTTATCATCGTGCCAAGGCAACGATATCACGCTCCCCATGCATATTGGTTCGGGGAGCGATTCATTAAACTCGTAGGGAGTCCAAGCCGTGGCACCATCTCCAGAAGTGGTCATGGCTTTGCCACATGTGGGATTGTTTGGATCCATGGATTGGATATTGCGAGAATAAAGGCGCACGGATCCATTTGCCAACTGGATTCCTTGAGTTTCGCTGGGTGACTTGATGGTGAATGGTACGAAGTCCCCACTGTTCCAAGTGTCTCCCCCATCATCAGAATAGATTACAGCCACTTGCGATGGCTTGTGGGAACCAGGATCCTCTGGATTGGACGCGAGCCAGAACGGAATTACGAGGCGACCTTTCAGGGGACCCTTGCGAAGTTGGATCCCATGTCCAGGCCCCGCAGCTATCACGGTCCAGTCATATTCCTCCTTAAATTCTTGAAGCACTGCCGTGATATCAAGTGGTGTTTCCCACGTGACACCGTCATCCATGCTTCTCGTGTAGAACGCTTTATCATAATGCTCGCAAAATACAAGATGGATCGTTTTTCCATCCCGATCAGTGATGGGGACCGGATTATTGGTACACACGTCAATGAGTGGTTCGAAATCCTCGGAATCTTGATCCCATCCCTTGAGCTCGGCGAATGTACCCGCTTCCAGCATCTCTGGCCATGAACGTGGTGCAAGGAGGCGGTCACTTTCAAATATCACAATTGGATCAACCCAATCATCCAACCGGGAAACGGGATCGATACAGCGACGAGACATGATGGCACTATGTGCCCAATCGCTACAACTTCTTTTTCTTGCTTCGCAAAAAGCCAATAGGGTTCCTTTTGTCGTGCAAGTTAGCGCCGGGATCCTGTAACAATACACGCCATGCGCTCCAGATTCGAATACTGGTATTCGTTCCAACCTTTTTACCATGACGAGTAAATACGAACTCCAATCATTTAATAATCCCCATGACATGCGAAGAAAACTCAGTGATTTCGCGGGCTTTCTTCGCTTTCTTTGTTTAACGAGCAACCTGTGGTGTTGGATTTGGAACGCAAGCCATTATCTTATTAAAAACGGTGAAAGAACTATTAATGACCATGGTTTAAAAGCCATATCTAGATTACTTACTTGAGGAACTGTCCTTGGAATAGAATTAATGGTTTGGAAAAAGAACGATGGAGAATTGCCATTACCATGATGCAACTCGTTATACTTCCATTGGCATATGCATTCTCGTATGGTTTGTTGCACACGCTCCAACCTTGTGAAGACAAAGCCATTTTCGGTTTTCATGCCTTTGGTGTCGCGAAGCACACGATGGAAGCCATGAAGCTCGTTGGGATTTACGCGCTTGGATTGCTTTCAATTAACAACTTTTTCGGCTTTATATTTTCCCTTGCTGGTACGGCGTTATCCCTCAATGAAAATGTTGAACTTTTACTCAAGTACATATCTCCAATCGTTACTATCATCCTTGGGATTGTTTTACTCTACCGGTTAATTGCATTCGGTAAACAAGATGATCATTATGCTATTCCAGAAACCTTCAAGGTGAAGAAAAAGAAACTGCCCATTTTCCTCCTTGGGGTCATAACCGGGTTGCCCCCGTGTCCCTTCGAGCTAGCTATCTACATAGAGGCTTTCCGTGCATCAACAGGATATTTTTTTAATGGTATCGCGTACGTGTTTTTGTTTTCCATCGGGACCGTGATAGGCTTGTTTATCCTCGCCCTGGTGCTAAGATCCATGAGATTGCTTGATTTCATGAAGGGGAATAGGAGGGACGTGATACAGAAGTTCATATCCTCGCTCTTGATAGTTTTTGGCGTTATAAATCTATTGCTTACCATTGCAGGTATAAGCCTCTTTCCCGAACCTCCCCCTATCGAAGAATTATGAGTTGGTAGCGTTTTTCCACCAAGTAGGCATTAAGAATGGCTCGTTTCGTTTATCCCCCTTGCGAAAGAAAAGCCGTACCTTTAGCTAGAACGTGGTAATTCACTGATACTTGGTAATTCCATCGCTGTTACCCCCTTGATTCTCAAAGCATTCTTCTGAACGGCCAAATGGTATTATGAAAATCTCCCCATCATCGTCCTGCCAAGCTTCAATCATCTTCCTATTTATCATGTGCAGGATCGAAAGGAAAATCTTCACGATATACATTTTTGAATTGTCATTCACGAAAAGATCGACGAATCGAACCGGCGCTGAAGCCTTTCCAAAGGATAAGGTGACTTGCTCAAGGATAATTCCAATCAGCGTTTCTATCTTGAGCTCCCTCCCATTGGCACGGGTTAATGCCTCCGGTAATACGATATCCTTGATGGGGTTGCCCCTGGTTTTCTTTCGATATTTACCCTTCAGGGCATCATTCAGTGCCGATGAAAGATCACCCATGGTGAGTTGTCTTGCTACCACCCGCTTTGGTGCCGTGAACCTGGAAAGTTTTTCTCTTGGTATCACCTGATCGCATGTAACATGTCCCTCCGCGACAAGCTCCAGCATCTCATCCAAGGAATATCCTTCAATGAATCCAGTTCCATCGGGATACAATGCATCATGCTCGTCCATGACTGCCATGCAATCATCGACCATCGAATCAATATCTTCCAAATCATCTTCAAGTGAATCTTGGATGGTGGTGCTCTTGTTGATCATTGACTCAGACTTGACCTTGCACAGGATCGATGCAGAATGAAGCACGATTCCGCTAACCTTGAAATTGACAACCTTTCGTCGCTCCATCCTGAACAAGAAGTTCTTCAACTTGTCCGCAACATGATATTGCCATGGATCGCTGTTAGCAACTTTTTTTAATTCCCGCCTGCTCAGAAGTGGCTTGTACTCGCTGGATTTCCAAAATTCTCCTTCGATTGGTTGATCTTGTCGTGACTTGCCTTCGTCAACCATGCTTGCAGTTTCCATGGTTAGATTACCTGTTTCTTGCATCCAATCTTGGTTCCACGGAAACGTTCTATAGAAGTGATATGATCCCGGTGATATGCACCTACAAGTTGCTTCACTCGGTCATCGAAATTTAAAAACCCCTCCCATCATGGATATATATACACCCGGGTCAATGTGATCACGTGCATCTCGCATCCACGCGGGCAGGAGTCCCAAGGACGGGTGTGAGTGAACACATCGGCGAAGCCACGGCATCTATGCCGTGCTAGTTCACTAAATCAAGCAAAAGGATCTATTATGGCAGACGGTGAAGAGAAAGGAAAATGGTTCAAGCTGGATTTCTTGCCAGTTTACATCTTTATCATCGGAGAAATCGCTCTATTTCTCATGTTTATCATCTCGCCAATTGATTACACATATTTACCATATCTCAAGGAAAATCCAGATATGGTCCAAGCGGTCCTGCTTGCGATTGGAATAGGCATGCTCGTATTTGCCTATTTCAAGTTCCTCTCGAAATACATCTCATCCCCTAATGAAACCAGGCTGACCGTCTTGCTTTCCCTGATTTGTTTCTTGGGCGCCTTCATCTTGAAACTGTACATGAATTTTTCCCGGTACGTCGATAGCCAGTTGAATCGGTATTTCTTCAATATGGTGGTCCTCTTGCTCATGGTAACCCTCTATCTCTTCAATTTATTCGGGATCTCTATCCTGATCACCCCTGAAAATCAAGTAAATGTTACCAGGTGGAAAAAGAGTCTCATCATATTTCTCACCACCACGTATGTCATCTTCTTCGGGAAAACCGCCCTCAGGATATACGATAATTCCCTTACATTCGACATCGTGGAGAATATTACCAACGTGGCAATGTATGCGTACATGGGTTACAACGTGGTGATTCTCATCACGATGTCTTTCAAGAGCGCCACCTTAGCCATGCGAGCTCACGACCCTGTGGTGCAATCGGGGCTCCGGTTCCTGGCAATCTCCCTCATGCTATTGGTGGGGGGTGTCGTGATACTCTTGATAAGCGAACTCTTGGCATTCATTGTCATACTGGAGACCATCACGGTGTTCCTTGGCGTGGTGTCTTTCGTGTTCATTTATTTTGGCTTCGTGCGCCCATCTGTTTCAAAGAATGGTTGAAAAAAGGTAGGAAACGAAAAAAGAAATGCGGGAAAGTCCGAAAATACGCGTTGGAGCATTTAGCATTTACCCGTTTTCCGCCAGAAAGCCACGTCCTTTAGTTTAGGCAGTGGTAGTTCAAAGCATGAAAACATCGTGAGCAATTCCCATGCGGTGCAGCGTATAGGTACAATGGATCAACCCATCGGGCGTCTCCACCATGCACGGGTAGGATAATTCCCCTAATTCCTTGCGCAGGTCAAATAATTTCTTCCAGGTATATCCCCCATCGGTGGACCGGGCAATGGATACCGGGGTACGCATCTTCTTGCTGGGATTGTAAATCAACAGCAAATCGTCTGTTGCCTCGTTTGAATACTGCCTGCGAATCACGCATATATTAGATTGGGGATTTGGAACCGCGGAATTCTTTGGAGTGGACCACGTTTTCCCCCTGTTGGTGGAACGCATCTCTGTGATGTAGCCGGTGTGGGAACGGTTCATGCAATACAACGTTCCATCTTTCAGTTGCACCACCGATGGCTGTATCATACCACCTCGCTCCGCACCAGGTAGTCGATCCACGGTGTAAAGGGTGTCATCAAATTCCCATGTTTTACCCTCATCCATAGAGAATGCAAACCTGCTACTCCACTTGACATCATGCCCGGGTATGTAAGTTTCTTCATCATTTATGGGAAACAACCATGTCCCGTCATCAAGCACCACGATGGCATTCCGCACCCACAAGCCGGGTCGGTCGCTCCACATGACTGGATCTGTCCAAGTGTTACCACCATCATCCGAATACTGGTAAAAAATATCCCTGCGATGCTGGGGCTCGCCTTCAGGTATATCTGATTCCTTGGTGTAGAACGCCGCGAACCACAGGTGAAACCTGCCGTTTTCATCAATGAAGGGAACGGGGTTGCCGCAAGCACGATTGGGCATATCAGCAATAACACGTGGGGTAGAGTAGGTAAAGAGATCATTTTTCACTGGTTCGAACGGATCATTTTCCTCTACCGGGGGAAACTTCAATACACGATCGATTTCATAGAAAATATCAACTAGCATGATTGCGACATCGTGATGCCCTTCCCCGGTGCCGCAAAACCAGACTGCATGTAGTGTTTGCACGCCGTCTTTCCTTTTTCCTTGGATGATCTGGCTTGCATGTGCTCCAGGGCGACCTTCTATGCTATGGAATGGATAAAGATGACCCTGTGCCAGCCACTTGGGATCCTTGGGTTCATCCTCGGTGTATGTGGATTGTTTTGTATCCATTTTCCCTTTCACCTTGGTTTTCGCACTATGTTTTCAGGTCAACCGCCTTCACGAGCTCTAACGAGATTGTCTCGATGGCAAGTTGTTCATCATCATGGTTATCCATGATTTCCTTGCCCCACTCATCCATTTCCTCCACGGTTACTTCTTTTCCTTGTAGCTTGCTGAAATATTGGATGCTTAGGCACTCTTGCAAAGCGAGCGCATAGGAAGCGGGAGTGCTTGATGGGGTATCATGCAAGATGTGATCCGCGAATATCTGTATCTCCCTGATATGCCCCCGGAATGGTTCCCAAGGATCATCCTCCACCTCGAAGTACACCTGGTCCTCGTCTGGATCATCCGGATACAGGACGGGCTCGTATTTCTTGGAATCCGGGTTTTGAGCTATGGACAAGGTCCCCTTTTCTCCCTCGATGCCAAACGGGAACGCGCTTGGGGAACCACACCAGCTGGTCACAACATTCATGGTGTATTCACTGTTGGTCCTTGGATCGTGAAGAATAAGCTCTGCTTCCGCCCAATCGTCCACGGGGCTTTCAAAGGGTTTCTCGCTCATGATTCGCGGGTTCTTCCGCCGTTCAAGAACGGTCGTCTCGCAGGACATGACCCTAGATCCTGGACCGACTGGCCAGAATGCCTTGCTTATACCGTGGGGGGCTAAATCCTGCAAGCATCCCCCACCAGAAAGGACGGGATCGATGAAATGGGGCAAGCCTGTCTCTCCAATTGTATATGGAATGTAGGGACCACCGTGGCCAAATGCTACCGTGAGCTCACCCACCTTCCCGATTTTACCACCCATTATCACCTCCCTGCATCGTTGGGTAGGTCTTTCATAGCACACATTTTCATTTAATTGGAAATACTTGCCTGTTTTTTCCTCGGCTTCCACGGCACGCTTTACATCCCACCAGTTCAACCCCGGGGGTTTCTCAGACATGGCATGATAGCCATGCTCCATTGCTTCCACGGAAAGCGGTATATGTCCCGCGCCATGCGTGCAATTATCCACCAAGTCAAGCACGCCTTCAAGATCGTCCAACATCCTTGAGTATTCCTTCCAGACCTTCAGGTGATCCAAGGCAAACTTTATCCGCTCGATGTCATCGGTGTTTTCCTTCTTTTTAGCACGTTTCAACAGGCGCTGGTATCTTTTTTTCATCCACTTGAATTGTTCTTTTGCTAAATCCTTGAACCGGTCACATAAACCAATTAATGCGATATTCTTGCTATATTTATTGATGTATGCATCCCTATGGGCATCATTATAGATTTTCCCGGTGCCCACGACTGCCACGTTAATCCATTTATCAGACATGATGATTCATTCTCGTGCACGTGTTACTAGAATGACAAGAATCATGATGCTTCAATACATAAGCATTTATTTCCACTTTGAAGGATATGGGATTCACGGTTCTTTTTCCAATAAGCTTTAAATACATCCCGGGGCTATGGGAGGGTAAGTCCTGAATGGGACCTTGTTGATATTCATGGATCACTTACGCATCAAAGCCAACCGGCAAAGCATCTTGACCTGGCCTTGGCACTGGCCACTGCCAGCGTGAGAATCATTCATGGATATCGAGATTTCACGCATTTCTCCAAGTAGGAGGGTGCGCGCTTCCTTCAACCTAGCCTTCTTTCAGGATAGAATGCAGTATATAGCATCATGACTGCCAAGAACGGATTCCTTTTTTTCCAAGTCGTGAACCCTCCTTTAATTGATTTTCAAGGAGGGAATTATCATGAACGAGAATTCTAATCTAAAAAACGCTATCAAGAAACTGGTAATATATAAGCAGCAATTGAACGAATCAGAAGCATACGGTGCCATGAAGCAGATCATGGAAGGAAATGCAACACATGCATTAATCGGTGCATTCGTTATCGCCCTGGAGATCTCGGGAGTTGAAGTGCCTCAAGTGAAGGGGTTTGCCCGTTGCATGAGGGATTTTTCTATCCGTATCACCCCTTCAACGAGCGAGCCACTGGTGGACACTTGCGGGACCGGTGGTGACACCTTCAAGACCGTTAACCTAAGCACGTTAAGCGCGTTGGTTACGGCTGCAGCAGGTGCACCAGTAGCGAAGCACGGGAACCGTGGCGTGACATCACCATGCGGTAGTGCAGATATCCTGGAAGCGGCAGGTGTCAACTTGGACATCGATCCCAAGGAAACGAGCAAGATAATCGAGGAGATTGATATTGGTTTCCTATTTGCCCCCCGGTACCACCCTGCCATGAAACATGCGGTCATTCCCCGTAGGGAAATCGGCTTGCGAACTGTTTTCAACATCCTTGGACCCCTTACCAATCCTGCAGGGGTAAGACGCCAAGTTATTGGTGTTTTTGAAAAGGACGTGGCAGAATTGCTTGCAAGCGTGTTAGTCTCGCTCGGATCTGAAGAAGTTTTCATTATATATAATGACCTGGGAGCAGATGAAATTTTACCCGCGGGGACGAACCACGTGATTCGATACCATAGAAAATGCATGGAAAAAATGGTTTTGGAACCTATTGACTTTGGCATTCAACCGGTTGAAGCAAGAGATATCGAGCAGATCGAATCCGTCCCGAGAAATCACCATGTGTTTAGATCCATATTGCAAGGTGGTGGTCCGGAACCACTCAAGAACGCGGTTGCAATGAATGCCTCTTTGGCTTTGGTTGCTGGTGGAGTCTCCAAGGATTTTGAAACCGGGACAGAAGTAGCCAAGCATGTTCTTGAGACTGGCAGGGCACGTTCAAAGCTGCAAGAGCTGGTCATGAAGACGGGTGGATCACTGGCTCGCTTTGATGAATTCTTCCAGGTGAATTGACGCATGGGCACGATTCTCGATGAGATCACGCGCAAGCGTGAAATGAACCTGCAGTTGCAATTGCAAGAAGCACGGGACTTGGGATTCCTTGATGAAAAATCTGCTCCGGCAGGAATAGCATCATTCATGGATGCCATCAAGCC
>WJJB01000474.1 GCA_014729935.1 Candidatus Bathyarchaeota archaeon
ACGGGATTGGGGCTTCCACTAGCAAAAAGGCTAGTTAATCTCCACGGTGGTGAAATTTATTTCAAGAGTACCCCAGGTGAGGGATCTACATTTTCCTTCACGCTGCCAAAACGCCTTGGTTCCCAAGCAAGAGCCCATAAACCCTATTCCTCCATGGCTTCCAAAAAAACTAGGTCAATCAAGCTTCTCCTGATTGAAGATACTAGGAAGGATGCCTTGATCATCAAGAAATTGCTTTCTGGAATCCACGACATGACAATCACAGTAGATTGGAGGGAGCGCCTTTCTGAAGGCATAAGCTACCTTCAACGTAATTCTGTTGACTTGATCCTCTTGGATTTATCGCTGCCTGATAGCAATGGCTTGGACACGGTGCGCAAGGTGCTTGATCAAGAGACATCAGCCCCCATCATCGTGCTCACGGTGAAGGATGATGATAATTTCGCATCCAGGGTGGTGATGTCTGGTGCCCAGGATTACCTCGTGAAGAGCGAAGTCAATAGTCACTCTATCTCAAGAGCTATCAGGTACGCCATCAGCCGGTACCAGCATCTCACTTCTTCGAATTGAAGAAGAAATGCATGTTAAAGGAACACCTGAAGGCCAGGTGGGAGCCACGGTTGATACACGTGCATGTAATCCCTTGTAACCTTTGATAATCCATTTTTCATGCATAGATCTATCCAATGAAACACCGATTCTTGCCCGTGGCGTTCAGGAGCAATTTGGCCGAACAGGTTTGCTAGATAATAGTCGAGGTCATGAAGAACCTTACCGTTCTCTTTGCTTTCCACGTGATGTTGGCACGTGGACTCGAGTTCTTTCATGGCTTCATTCATGTCCTTCAATATTCCTATTGTTTCGTTCAGAAATTTTTCCATCTTGGTCCCATCCTCGTATTTCCTGACCAGCTGGTTGAATTTTCCAACTTTTTTCATTAATTCCTTGATTGCATCCAAGAAACCATTCAATCCCGAGTTGATGATACGTCCTTCGAGATACCGGGTGATGAAGGTATTGGTGGTTACCTTGTTGTAGAAATGTATGACTGGAAGCATCGCGTCAGGATCCAAGCGCTTCATGAGAGGCATGCTCATGGTATAATATCTCGTTTCTCCAGTGCCAGATACGTGAATTGCGGGTATGGAAGTTTTCGAAACTAGATATTGCCTGGATTCAACCCTTGGGGTTAATTGCATCACGTGATCAGCAAGATCAGGATGGGATCTACTCGTGACTATTTCATGGAGCATGTTGCATGCCGGGCATTTACCTTGCAATACGATCATTGAGCCTGCTTTCGTCGCGGATAGCTGAATCCTGTGGCCGTGGCAAGATTTCTCGGGGCATTCGTAAAAGAATGGAACGAAATCTTCCTTGATATCTCTCAAGGGAGATGAAAATCCTGAATTCGTGAAGGTTTCTTGGATCTCTTGATATATCTGAATGTATCTCTCGCGATGTTGCAGGATGTATTCATAATGAGGTGTCAGGATCTTTCTATAATCCTCGTTGGATGAAATCAGGAAAATGTATCCATGATCTAGGTATATGTTCGTAATGGTTCCAATTATGCGCAGGAACCATTCCCCGTATGATCGTGAAGCGTGCAGGGTCCGTTTCAGGTGCCTGATGGCACTTTCCAAGCGTTCCTCCAAGAGATTACCCTTGTATCCCTCTTGCACGCATGTATTAATGGAAAACAAGTAATTTTCCCGCAGAGTATTAAGAAGGGATTCCGTGTATTCCTGAGGGGGAAGGGGCAGGTACCGTATTCCTGCACCATCAAATCGTTTTTCATCTTCTTGATCTACAGAAAGGGGGAATCCAGTTGAGGAATTGACGAGTGGAAAATGTGTTTTCGTTAATTCAGCATGCACCTTGTCATAATCTGCCAAGTAAAAAAATGGGTAGAATTCAGGATCCTGGGCGGATAACGCTGCCCCCAAGCTTAACTTATTTACCACGAAACGCTCCCCACCAAGAAATTTAGGCTGGTGGGCGACCTCTATCCCATATTTTCCCTCGTGAAATAATTCCAGGGATGTTCTCGCTTGATCCGTGAGAAGCCCCAAATCTCCTGTAGTAGTTTTATAGATATTACCAAGGATTTCCAAGGTATCCCCATCCATCTTGGTTTGTCCACCCATTTCCATGTTTTTTTTTGCTAGAGTGATGGAATGGTGGATGGATCTTGGAATGAAATTAGCCATTGGACGGGATATGGGGGATTCCAATCCTTGGATCGCTTGATCCATGTATGCTTTCAAGGGGTCTTTCAATATTATCAAATCCCGTGAATTTCAGATGATTGTCGTGATATCCTGAACCAAGAAATATTCTGGCATGGAAAATCCTTCCGCGAACTGTATTCCTGCTTGTTGTCCAAGAAAACTAGCTTTATCCTTGATAAAATCAAAGATGGCACGATTGTCGCGATTATCGATGAATTGGGACTTGTAGGCATTCAACGCCCTTATTTTTACATCGATTGTATCAGAAATGTTGACCAAGAAATCGATTTTTCTTTGAATTCTTGCATGTGCATGGTCGAAGTACACGATGCGAGGGGGATAAAATTCGTCATATGGTGAGTCTGTCTTGGTTAATTTTGCTTGGAACTTTGCTGCGCTCACGATCTTGTTTACTGCCACGTGGTCTGCGTGCCAATCTTCTGGTGGATGGGTGATGATGATTTTTGGTTGATATTTTCTGATGATATCCGCCACCTTGATCCGGTTTTCGATACTATTCTCGATATACCGGTTTTTCATATCTAACGTTTCACGTGTATCTATATCAAGAATTTTTGCTGCGTGACCTGCTTCTTCCAGGCGAATCTCGGGGGAACCATGCGGGGTCGGTTCACCATTAGAACAATCCAAAATTCCGATTTTGTATCCTAATTGCTTGTGTCGGGCAATCGTCCCCCCGCAACCGATCTCTGCATCGTCTGGATGAGCACCTATTACCAAAATATCCAATTTAATTTTCAACCTAATCGGTTCCTCCTGGCAAGTTCATTTTAATTTGCTTTATCTTTAATTTCACTCAAGATTGCTTGTTGGATTTTGAAGAAATTAGCTTTGGTAATTTCCGTCGTGGTTTCATAATACTTCTTGAAAAGACATTCCAATTCGTGATCTGAGAATCCTAGTGATCCATCGTGGATAATTCTGATGATTTCCAAATAGCGGGCTATTCTCTCTTCCCCCTTCTGGAACAAGAAATTATCTTCCGCGCTTTCATTGACCACCTTATCCCTGGACTTGTAAATAACTGGCACGGCAAGTTCCTTTATATTAAAATTATTTCTATTCGCTTTCATCAACATTTCAATCGGCATATCGTAGCCGTTCAATGAAAGGTCTAATTGGTTGATCTTATTC
>WJJB01000475.1 GCA_014729935.1 Candidatus Bathyarchaeota archaeon
GATCAAAAGGTCTGGTGCCAAGATCGAAAGGGCTTCTGCAATTGGTGCCGTGTATTGCTCGCTACTTGGTAGCTGCAGGCGGGTGGATGGATTCGCGCCGAAATGGATGTCCGTGAGATGCACCAGGGAAAATGGGTCATGGTATCCAGCGCCCCCACTCCCGTTTCCGCCGGGGGGATCTGATGGCAGGGAATCATGCACCCATGGTACGTGAACGCAGGAAGGCTGGGAGAGCAAGAATCCCCCTGCGTTCATGGTGGCTGATCGCGCTGGTCCTTGGTGTGAACCGGGCATGACCCGTCCAGCTGTTGACGGTAATGATTGTTTGAAGGACACGTGGATATCATAGGTTCCCGGTGGAATGCTCGATGGAACTCGTGCGTTGATGGACACGGCATTTCTCGCAATTCCAGGTGAATCCAATACTCCCGTGTTGATAAAGGGATTTGGGATCCTGTGAATGCTGGAAACGGAGCATTCCACAACGGTCGCATTCTCGAGGTTCACCGAAGCTAGTCCAACGTGCCAATTTTCGTCCTTCATCCACGATCGGGGGGCTCTTTTATCTGCAGGATCCGTTCCCACGATGATCTCCATGCTTTCGCCCAGGAACTGATCTACCGCACCAGTCCCGTTGGTTGCAACTGTCCTGATGGGTGCACCGAGTCGTGGAGCAACGAGTTGTGCCTTGGCGTTTACTGCAATATAACTCGAAGTCGAAGCGATGATGCTCACCGATGCAACCAAGACGAAAAGGAATCTAGCCTTGTTTCTTTTCACGGTAGTTTGTATATTATCGAACACCATAATAAATGATTCCCAATTTCTCCATGATTCAATACTTCAAGCATAATAACCAATGGTCAAGCACTAGCGAAATGTATGTGATATCCCCAGGTGGCATGGCTCGTGATCATTGTTTGCCTTCTGCATTTGGTGCTACCCAGGTGATTGAAAAAAGTGGAATGATCTTTTAGTATTTGTTCAATGAAATTGATTGAGTATTAATATCCAAATTCAAAAATGTCACTCCACATCCCAGTGAGATACATGTGATTTGTCATCATGGTTGAAACCTGTCCCGCTTTTCAACACGGTTAGATTAGGTTTTTCATCCGTTCACCCTTCATGGTTTCGTTTCGTCGAGGATCGATGGGAATTCCTTACAAATTGAAATTCGCACCAAATACCGTTTTCTTTTCGGGGAATTACCATTTATGAAACGAGCATTAAAACCAATTCCATATCTTTCAGGAAAAAAGGCAATGGATTGAAAAATGTGCAGGTAATCCCTAAATCACGGCAGGGAGCAATCACTTGTAACTCGATTGCTGGATGTCGTGTCGAAATGAAACATCCAAGTGATTGATGCTTCGAATCATGAGTTGATTCGAGGCACGTGGTGAAAAATGTAATAACACATACTAACATGTTGATAGAAATGACCAAATTTTCAATTGTTACTCACAGGAATAGCATGATCGGCACGAGGACTCGCGTGGAGGACTCGTGCGAATCAGGTTTGTGCCCGATATGCATCGCTGATTGTCCCGTGTTTTGCGAAGTTAGCAAGGCTGCACTACGTGGCAGGGAAACCTTATACCCGTTACGGGAGTACTTTGGTGATTCCACCGCTGGCACGCCAAAGGATTTCGGGGTATCATTTTCAGATTTCCAGATTCAATTCGAGGTGCGTGGTGCCCAAGGGATTGAGGAGGATATGGACAAGACCATCTTTCCCAACGTGGACATCACCAGCAAGTGGGGCAATATCACGCAAAAGGTTCCCATCGTGATTGCTGGCTTGGGATCCACCTACGTGGCGAAGCGGAACTGGGAAGGACTAGCCATGGGTTCGGCGCTGGCAGGTTGCTCTCTTACCATTGGTGAAAATGTCTGCGGGATGGATTCAAACTCCACCTTCGAACAAGCGGGCAAGTATCCAAGGGTGATTGATACCGAGGATATGAAGTTCAGGGTGAATACCTTCAGGGAATTCTGGGACGGGGAGCATGGTGATATCATCGTGCAGCGGAACGTGGAAGACACCCGATTAGGTGTTTTCGAGTACGTGACCAGCAAGCTTGAAGTCGTTTCCCTTGAGGAGAAATTCGGCCAAGGGGCAAAAGCAATCGGAGGCGAAGTCCGCCTTTCATCACTCGAGCGTGCCCAGTTGTTGGCAAGCAGGGGTTATCTTGTCATCCCCGACCCGTTCGATGAAACGGTTGTGGAACAATGGAAAGCAGGCTTGATTCCCGATTTCGAACGCCATTCCCGCGTTGGCATCACGAGTACCGATGATTTCTTGGAAAACTTGGACAAATTGCGTGAGATGGGTGCAAAAAACATATTCATCAAGACCGGTGCCTATCGCCCGGCTGCCACCGCTTGGATCATCCGGCTTGGTGTTGAAGGAAAAGTGGATGGGATGACCTTTGATGGCGCGGGTGGAGGCACCGGCATGTCCCCCGTGACCATGATGAACGAGGGCAGCATCCCGACGGTTTATCTACATGCTCTTGTCGTGGGTTGCTTGGATATGATCAAGCGAAAGGCACCAAATGCCAAGATACCATCTATTGCAATCGCTGGCGGGTTATCCAACGAGACGCACATGGTCAAGGCATTCGCCATGGGTGCTCCCTACACGACCACCATTGCAATGGCACGTGCCCCCATTACCGCCGCGATGAAGGGCAAGTACGTTCACCACGCCATCGAGAATGGGAACGTGACAAGTGCCATGCTCCGTGCACTGGGATTTGAAAAGCTAAAGACGCCCGAGTCGCTCACGTTGGAAGAAGCTTTCGTGTGCGCGGATGAGCTCAAGCGAAAGTTCCCCGGGAAGGAAATCCCCGCATCCGCCATAGCAGTATACACGTACTTCGGTAATCGCCTGGCAACTGGCTTGAAGCAATTACTTGCAGGTATCAGGAAATTCAAGATCAATTACCTTGACAGGAAGGATGTTGCCTGCTTGAGTCAGCGTGCTTTTGATGTGTGCCGGAAATGGAACCTTGGAATCGACAGGCAGGAAGAGCTGGATTTCGAGGCTGTAAAAGACCAGATCTTCAGCGGGCATTACTGAAGATTCACTTGGTAGCGTGTCACGCACATGTACCACAGCGAGCCACGTCTATTTTTTTTTCCTATTATCTCCAATTTGCATTTTAAACAGCAGGTTTGTATAGCGGGTTCTTCGCTTTCACCCGGTGTAACAATCCAGTTGTCAATTTCAGGAAGGGGAGAAGTGCTCTTTTTTCATTGTGGATCTCCCGTATCTTGTTGATAATTATCTTCCCCCAATGGTCATAGACCCGTTCGATGATCTCGTCAAGATCGTGATGCAATTCCCACCGGGGATTCAACATGGGCACGCCATTATTCGCCGCTAGTTGCTTCCGCAGGTCTTCCAAATCACGCACGGGTCGATCGAACATGGTGCACCCTGATCCAACGAACGGTTCGATATGTGCATCCGAGCTGCCAACCTCGGGACGGGGATGCCTGAACAGCTCCACTCGATTCCTCCAAGAAAAATACCCGAAAATGAGCTGGATGGACATGATGTCATCAAGTAACGGTATCTCACCTTCTGCATGATTGGCAAATTCAAGCATCACTGGTTCCACGAAGATGTGACAAGTTTGGTTGAAAGACTCCACCGCGTCTACCATGTCCCACAAGTCCCGGGAGAGACCCGATGGAACGAAATAAAACGGGTGCGGGAGAATGGCAAGACCTCCCTCGTCATGGATCTTGTCAACCAAGTCCTCTGCAAGCATTCGGGATAGCCGTTGGAGTCCACCGGATTTTTCGATGAAGTCTCTGGGAAGGCCGAGC
>WJJB01000476.1 GCA_014729935.1 Candidatus Bathyarchaeota archaeon
GCTGTGCATCGAATCCTTCAGGAAATACTGCGTTGTGAGCACTTCGGTGGCGTTTGGCATTCCCATCGACGTTACCGTCAATGAACTCGATGCTAAATGAATACTCGGCGATTCTTCCTGATCACTTCAGGCGAAGAGTGTCCCGCCAAAAGAGGTCCGGGTGGTGATGAAAACGATGGCAAGCACGATACCAGTTGCCACGGATCCAATGAGAGACTTTGTGGTGGATTTATCGTATATTTCCCTTATCCCGATTGCTTGAAGGATTGGTATGTACCCGAAAAAGAATCCCATCAATACAACATCTGCAGCGATGAAAACACCATTATGTGCTGCAAAATGGGCAGCCAAGTTCACGCCGAATGTTCCCCCACCCGTGTATGGAACCTTGGGTAGACCAATGGAGATGATGAGAAGGTGAATTGCTATTCCAATTAATGAGGGGAAATAGGACCAAGCCAAGATCGTTCCTTGTTTCCCCCATTCCGGGAGGATATTGAGGGAATATTTAGCAACGATGGTTTGTGCTAACAGCGAGAAGCCCCACGTCAAACCAATGAACACGATACCTATCAGGAAAAAGAGCAGGAACATGCCAAAGAATCCGGCAATCGTGGAACTATACACGGATGCACTGAAATCCATCTTCCCGTACATGACCATTCCCAGGAACCCGTATAGCACGATGCTTAGCAGGAAGGTAAGACCTCCACCATTTCCCTTTGGCTTGTGGGTGATATCCCAAAATGCCTTGGAGGGGTTAATTATCATGAACTTGAATCTCTCAAGCAGGCTCATGGGCTTGCGCCACCGCTCCTCGTGTCGCTTGAAAAATGGAATGATTTCTTCCAAGCGTTCGGTAATAAGCTCGATTCCACAAACCACGCACGTGTATTGCCTTGAAGAAACTTCATTCCCACAATTCGGACATCGCATGTTGATCAAGCTCTCGTATTCATGTGTTCGTATTCGTGTGTTTTCTTGCAACCAGCACGTGCAAGTGACTCAATGAATCTAGTGAAATTCAATCTTAAATAAATGCTTATTTTCTCCCGGGACCACGATGTAAATGACGATAAATGTCAAAAAATGATGAAGAGAGCTCGAAGATCGAGATTCCCGACGAGAGAAGGCAGGAGCTCTTCGAGCTTGCGCGGACTTTAACGGGGTTTTGCAGCCCGACCGGTTTTGAAGATAGGATCAGGAAGTACCTGGTTCAACGATTGAAGGACAGGTGCGAGGTGACCACGGATGCCATGGGAAACGTGATGGCCAGGATCCAGGGGACCGGCACCTCGAGACGCTTGACCTTGATGATGGCAGCACACGTGGATGAAATCGGGTTCATGGTATCATTCGTGACATCCGATGGCTTCCTGCGCATCGTGCCCCTTGGAGGGCAAAACATCCGGATCCTCCCTGGGCAGCGAGTGACCATTTTTCACGAGGATTTAAATGATGATATAAAGGAAATAACCGGTGTAATCGCAGAAAAACCCATTCACTTGCTATCATCTGATGAAAGAAAGAAACTGGTAAAGCAGGAAGAATTATTCGTTGATATTGGTGTTCATTCCAAGGAAGAAGCCTTGGAAATCATTTCGATCGGTGACCACGCCACCTTCACCCGGCAATGCGATTGGTTGGGACCGGGGAAGGTGTTTTCATGCAAAGCAGGGGATGATAGGATGGGGGTATTGGTGGAACTCCTGGTTCTCGAGCATTTCATCGAGCACCCACCACCCGTGGATATTGTCGCCACCTTCACCGTCCAGGAAGAGATTGGAACCCGGGGTGCAATCCCCTCTTCATTTACCATCGACCCCGACATGGCGATCGTGCTAGAGGTGACCCATGCGATAGATTTCCCGGGGATTTCAAAGGAAAAGTTCGGTGATGTCTCGCTTGGAAAGGGTCCTGCAATTGCAGTGGGACCTAACCTTCACCCTCGCATGACCCGATTCATAATTCGACATGCACGAGAAGCAGGGATTCCACACCAGGTGGAGGTGGAGAATCGACCAACAGGAACGGATGCGCGTGCCATCCAAGTAACAAGGGGTGGCGTGGCTACTGCCTTGGTATCCATTCCATTGAGATACATGCACACGAACATCGAGGTGATTGATCCCATTGACCTGGATGCAGCGATCGCGCTCATCACCGGCGTGATAGAGAAGCTACCTGGAGATGCCCTACCTTTGAACTTGTGAAATGTTATTATCAAGTTAACACTAGGTGTGCCAGGAATTTCGGTTTATTTGCCACGCTTTGGAAATTGGTCCCTGCTTTCCATCTCTCCTGTCCCCTTATATTAAAGAGATCGAATCCCGACAAAAATGGTGGTGGGGGCCATTCGCTTATATTCTATAGGCACTAAAACTTTTATATCATCGAGAGAATACAATACACACCGCAGAATTCGGTGCTAAATCACGATAAAAGCGAGATCTTGGGCGCATGGTGCATTATCTGCTTCGACGGAAAATTCCAGTCGAGGTTTCATTAATTTCGTGGAGCATGTTGGCTTAAATGTGACCGCGTTCCCGTTTTTTCAAATATATGGCATGAATCCGCGAAGGAATTGAAGATTAACGGTGTAATACCTGAATATTTATCAACGCCAAGACAAGATCAAGACATGCCTGACCGTTTACCGACGAAACGGGATTATTATCGTGGAAATAAGCAATTGATAATCAACAATGCGGAGGAGAACCATGTCAATTGAAATCGAGTTATTCAAAACAAGCGAATGTCCGAAATGCGAGAAGGTACTCAAGCTCATCAAGCAAATCGGCGCGGAATGCACGATCCGGAACATTAGCGAGGATCCCGAGGCAGAAACGGATGCCTTGATGTTAAACATTTTTAGTGCACCTGCGTTGAAAAAAGGCGATACATTACTCCGGGTAAAGGATATCTTTCCCGGTGGCACGTTGGACGAGAAAAAGGTGAAGGAATTCTTCAGCAAGTGAACAGGGGTTTAAACAAACCATGGTTACAAGAGGGAAAAGACGCAGCAATTCAAAGTTACATCCAAACCAAACCAGCTTGACGCAATTACTCAAGGATTACAACACGGAAGAAGATGGTACCATCCTCGTTCGTCGATCGGACGAGACCATGACGCCCTTCGATAGGAAATACATCATCCGCTCGCTCATGCGGGAAACTGCTCTCGCGCCAGAGTTGTACAATATCAAGCCAATGACCAAGGAAGATGCCATATTGATCGCACGGGAGGTGGAGCGTAATTTCAACGCTCTCAATCCTCCCTTCGTAAATTCGTCGCTTATCAGGGAACTGGTTAACTGGACACTTCTCAAACTCCAGAAACGTCACCCGGAATACGCGTTGTACAGGAACATGATGTCCAGGGTCGGGTCATCATTCAGTGATGTATGGTCTTCAATTTGGCGTGTAAAGGGATTTGAAGACAGGGAAAACGCGAACCAGCAATCTGGAAACCCAGAAACCATCCACAAGAAAATCGCGGACATGGTGATAAAGAAAACGGTCCCCCTCGGGCTTCCCCCGAAGTTGGAAAAGGCTCACTATCTTGGTGACCTACACATCCACCAGCTTGAATATCCCAACAGGCCATTCTGCAGCGATTACGATCTCAGGTACGTGCTGAAGAATGGACTCTTGGCGGATGGAACCGGGTTCTACACGGCGGCTGCAGGACCTGCCAAGCACCCGGAGGTACCCATCCTCCATGCGGTGAAGGTGATGGCAGCCGGGCAGTGCAATTGCCAAGGTGGACAAGGATTGTTTAATTTCAACGTGTTCTTGGCGCCATACTTCGATGGCCTCTCCTACGAAAAGATCCAGCAACTTGCCGAAATGTTCCTGTTCGAGACCAATGAAACATACGTGAGCAGGGGCGGGCAACTCGTGTTCTCCAGCATTCAACTTGAAGCCGGGATCCCGAAATTATGGAAGGATGCACCAGTGGTCATGGCAGGTAAGGTGCACCAGGACAGGGTGTACGGCGATTACGAGGAAGAAGCACAATTATTCGCGAAAGCATTGCTTGAAAAATTCATCAAGGGGGACCAGCTAGGGAAGATGTTTTTCTTCCCGAAACCTGAAATCCGGTTGAGGAAGGAATATTTCGAGCAGGAAGCGGCAAGGGAGATCATCGAGCTATCATGCGAGCTCTCCTCCAAGTTCGGTTCTTCCTACTTTGATAACGTGATTCCAGGTTACCGGGACGCCGACGGGCAGGATTGCTACCAGTGTTGCGCATATCACTTCAGCGAGGATCACGATTCATTGGAACCAAAGGTTCTTTACGAGGATGGGCAACATTTCAGCATGGGTGGTAACCAGGTCGTCACCATCAACCTTCCCCGCCTTGCCTACAAGGCGAACGGGGATGACGACTTGTTACTGCAGGAGGTCGAGCGGGTTATGGAGCTGGCAAGGGATTTCCTCCTGATGAAACGCGAGTGGCAACTCGCCTTCGCGAACTCCGGGTGCCTCCCCTTCCTCACGCAACGTCCCAGGGACCATCCCGAACACCCGCCGCTCGTGGATCTTGAGGCACAGTCGCTCATCATCGGGTTTGTCGGTGCCAACGAAATGGTGCAATACCATACCGGTGAGGCTTTGCATGAAAGCCAGAATTCCGTCCGGCTGGCATTGCGCGTGCTCGTGGAAATGGAGCGGGTCCGCAAGCGCTTCGTCAAGGAAACCGGCTTGAGCTTTGCCATCGCGAGAACCCCGGCTGAGTCCACCGCCAGCAGGTTTGCCGTGCTGGACTTGATTCACTACCCGTACCAAGCAAACACGACCGTTAAGGGTGATACCTCCAACTGGAAGCATTTATACATGGAAGGTGGGCGGACCGGCGTGCCGGTGTATTACACGAATGGTTTCATGATCGATCATTCCGCCTCGGTGCCCCTGCACCGGAAGATTGCCATCGAGGAGAAATCATTTCCGCTGCTATCGGGGGGGAATATCCTGAACGTGTTCTTGGGTGAGCACACGCCGGATGCCGAAGCATTGTATTCCCTCACGAAGAAAATCGCCCACACGCAAGTTGGTTACTGGAGTTACACGACGGACTTAACTGCATGCAAGCATTGCTTTAAGAACCAGCCAGGTCTAAAAGCATCCTGTAGTTTCTGCGGGAGCAACGAGGTGGAGCATTATAGCAGGATCACGGGGTACTACCAAGCAACCTCAAATTGGAACAGCGGCAAGCAGCAGGAGCTCAAGGACAGGTACCGGCTCAACATGCAAGAGCTTATGTAAAAATGTAAATGGAAAAAATAAATCCTAAAATCGTGGAGATATTTGGATGATGATGGTTATCATATTATTTTCCCTACTTTTTTTATCCTGTAGATTCCCATATTTTGATGGATTTGTAGGAACTTTAGAACCATTCTTTCTTTCAGAATTTATTGATGCCGAAGACACCAATGAAAAACAAGATTGTTACCCTCCTTGCAAGTGAAGACAAATTGAACTAACACGCCCTAAACTAACGGGGCGGGTTTTCTCTCGCAAGACGGATAAACGGGTAAAACTGCTTAGAGGGATGCCTTGCCCCGCATCTGACCATTGCTTACCGCCGCCTGAAGCAGGTTGCAGTCAAGGAATTTCCTGATCAGCAGGTCCACGGGGCAATTCAAGCTAGAAACTTACTCATGGACTATAAATGCAACATTTTTTTTTTAACGAATCAAGGTGCAGGTATGAGTGTTCAAGCACCTGAATCTCGAGAATTGGAGGCATGCAGGTTGTGCGGTTTCATGCGATTTGTTGATCAATCCGGCCCGTGTCCCGCTTGCAATGCTCCAGAATCTTCATTCAAGCCATATGCACAGAAGATATCGAAAAAGCGAGCGAAACTATTGGATATGGATGTCCATCCGATAATGACCCATTTCGCCATCACCGCCGCCATTTCCATTCTCCTCGTATTCGTGTTTACCATCACGGGCAATCCATGGATATTTAGCATTCCAATAGGTTTCGGTGCGATGCTTGATCTCTTGGTGATCTTGTTTCCGATTGTTGTCTCATTGACCGCGATCACCGGGATATTTGATGGGAAGAATAGGTACCAAACGATCTTATCTCGCTTTCTCAAGATCAAGCTCTTCGCTGGAATTTCACTTCTCGGAGCTTCACTTGGGACGTTGTTACTTCATTTCTTGTCTGTCGGCGGAAGCATCACTTGGATCGTTGGGTTGGAAGGTGCAGCAATAATCGCTTGCTTCATCCTGTCCATGCTTCTTGGACGAATCGGTGCAAAGCTTAAATGCAACGTGGTTCCAATGGGTAGATTCAAGGAAGAAGGATAACTGCAGATCAATCACGTGGATCATTGAATTGCCAATATGCCATTCACCAGCCGAGATCGACTCCCTTCCGGTAGGCAGCCATGGCTTCTTGCTTTCTCCCGATCATCTCCAGTGCCCGGGACAAGTACAGCCATGATGAACCATCGTCTGGATCGCACTTGATGGCATGCTTGTAGGCATCGATGGAATCATCCCAGTTGCCATCTCGCTTGCACGCGTATCCTATCTTCCGCCATGCTTCCTTGCGCTCGGATATTCGTAATGAATTGAAAGAAAGGGCTTTCCTGAATGCATTGATAGCCTCCACGTTCGAACGTTCTTTATTGAAATACGCAATGCCTAAAGCCATCCATGCCCTAGGGTTTTCCTGATCAAGCTCAACCGCTTTCCTTGCCGCCTCGATCGCCTCTTGATGCCATTTTTGCTCGGAATAAGCAATGCTCAGATTGATCCATGCGTTGATGTTGCTTGGATCGAGTTTCACGATTCTCTGGAACATCATGATCGCAGTTGCGTGATCCCCAGAATCGAATACCTCCAATGCAACATCAAAGAGAACGGCAAATGGATCGATATCAGGCTTCTTGGCGATATTCTCGTCCAAGGTTGCTTCAGGCAAGACCTCCATCAATTTCTGGTTATACTCAACCAGGGAAAGCTCGTACTTGAACAAGTGCTGGTACACGTTGATCTGGAATTTTAACTTCGAGGGCAAAGTAGTTTCTTCCAAGAATATCGCTAGAAATGGCTTGTCTATTTCGATGGCATAGGTGATTTCCCTGGAGATGTATTTTGAGCCAATAATGTTCGGTGAGGTGAATAGAATGAAGAAGGAACTTTTTTCAATGGCATGGGGGATCACCTCCATCCAATCCTTACCTGGCGTGATGCCTTCATCGTACCAAATGCGATATCCCTTGTTATGAAGGCGGAGAAGCTCGGGATACACTTCTCCCTTGTCGGCGTGGGAAAAACTCACGAACAGGTATGGATCATCTCCCGTGTAAGCTTGGAACGGGATGACACTGCGATCACCTAATCCTGCCATCATTTTGCCCTTGATATTAAGGAAAAAAAATGTTTCACTTGTTGAATCTACCTAGAAAGTAAGAACATGGACCATCCAAATCTACAGGGGAATCCAATATGGATCTTGCATTGATTCAAGATTCAATCGTGGGACTTGGTGATGGGCATTCTATCACTGGATGCACATTCCGTGACGATCATGTTCCTTCCCTTGATTGAATACCACGCGATATAACCAAGAAAAAACAAATGAGGTGGTGCTTCGAATAATGCACCCAAGATCAGGTTCCTGTCAAAATCATACAATTCCAAGATGATCCTTGCTGGTTCCTCACTTGAGAGCCAAGCAGGATCGAATGGACCGAGAATAAGCACCCAATACTCGATGATATCGCATGACAAGTGCAACATGATGCCAAGACCGAATACCATAAGGTGCAGGGGACGCTTGATATTCACCATCACCGAGACTGCCAGTCCTGAAAGGAACAAGGTGGTAATGGCAAGGTTATATCGCCATGTTGCATCATCAACCACTTGCCAATAGCTCGGACGGGTCGGTAATCGCAATAACAAGGTGGGAATCACCGTGACACAAATCGTGATTATGGTCGCCACTGCGGCTTGCTTGGATTTCATATTGGATGCCCGTTTGGTTTTCGTCCAGAATAGAATCCCGATGATAAACGCAACTGCGGCAATGGAAAACGTGATGAAATGATGGGTGAATATCGGGTGCGTGCGACGACCGATGGCAAAAAACTCGCAGAAAGTTCCCGGAATGGCACCGGTATATACCTGCTCTAGCATGCCGGCAAGCATGTCAAAATCGACCAGCATCCCGCTAAAAAACGCGAAGAGCACGAACCTGCCGTGATTCAACTCGCGCCCGCCATCAATTTTCCAGAATATGAGCACAGCTGGTATCATTGACACGAATGCGTGTGTCTGTCCCATCATGATGCATCGCATTGATGCAATGAAGCAATCCATATAATTCCATCAATCAAGAGTATTCTCCAAGGCAGCAAGATGAGTGAATTAACCGCAGCCTGACCTGAAGGGAGGGACTTCTTTCATCAGTTTTGCGAAAGAAAACCCGTCCCTGTAGTTAGTTAGGGCGTGGTAGTTCAAAGGTTAAATACATTATAGCATGTTATGGATTATTGTGGAATCAATTCATCAACAAAGGAGTAAAAAGCCATGTTGAAAGTTATTTTGCTATACTGGTCCAAGTCAGGGAACACGCGTAAGGTCACGGATGCAATCAAGGAAGGATTGGAGCAATTGGATGCAAGGATAACCGTGAAGGAGATGAAGAAATCGCTAGATGTGGATTATTTCGACTATGACCTTGTATTTCTTGGTTTCCCCTCCTATCAATGGTTGCCCCCAAATCCTGTTCGTGAATTCCTAAAAGGGAGATTATCTGCAGACAAAAAGGCAGGGCGCGTGAAAGTCGGTTCTCCGAGGGTGCCTGGAAAACATGCTGTGTTATACTGCACCTATTCTGGTCCCCATACCGGTAAAAACGAAGCCATCCCCGCGGTGAAGCATGCCGGTCAATTCCTCGATCATGTTGGATTCAAGATTGCTGCAGAATGGTACATCCCATGCGAGTTCATCGGCCGCGAGGATTTAAGCACGGAGGGGCGCCTCGGTGACATCAGGGGATTGCCTACCGAATCTGACCTTGAAAAAATCTCTGCCAATGCCCTGGAAATCGCCAAGGGATGCATGCCCAAGGAATCATCCAAGCGTGGTTAATGATCCAGATGTTCCTTCAAGTAAGATGCCAAGGTATCCTTGCTTGGCAGGTTTCCCTGCCCACCCTCAACTTGGATCTTGAATGAGGCCGTGGCATTCCCATGATGCGCGCATGATAATAGGAACTGGCGATCACTCCCTTTTTCAGCCATGAAATCCCCGAATCGTTCACGAATGCTTTTCTTTCCTGATCCAATCATGCCTCCCTGCTGGCGCCATTCCTTGAAATTTTGCACGACAAAATATAGCAACCCAGCCGTGAATGCGTCCCCTGCACCTGTCGTGTCCACAACCTTGACGGGAAACGGGGGAATAATGCCAAGCGAGAGATCACGCGTCACGATATTGCATCCCCTGGACCCATGGGTAACAGCAAGAAGCTTGATTGATGTCCTATCGAAGCATTGCTTGATGCATGACTTCACGTTGGCACTCTCGAAAATGCTGCACAACTCATGGCGTGAGCATACCAAGATATCCAATCTTGACACGAGTTGATTCATGCCATCCCATCCAAATGATGCAAGCAAGGAACCAGGATTCGATGAAAGGATATTTCCCGATTTCCTGGCTATCTTGGCAGCTTCATCGAAGGGTGCAACTATTTTGAGACTCGCAAGGTGGATAACCATGGCTCGGGCTAGGAAGGATTCCATCTTGATGATGTCACTGGCATCCAACGCTTGTGGCGCACCAGGATAGGCATACATCTTCTTTTCACCTTTTGGACCAACTGCGATGAATACCTGTCCAGATGGCAGCTTCAAGTCCTTGATGATACCAGTTGTATCAATCCCAATTGCCATGAAGTTCTCGACAAGTGCTTCTCCAGTGGTATCGGCACCCACCCGTCCCATGAAGCCAGTAGTCAAACCGAGTTTCGAGCATCCAACTGCCGTGTTTGCAGCAGATCCTCCAAACGTGCGCGACAGGCGCTGAACCGCAACCTGATCATCCACTGCTGGAAATCTATCCACCCTTGCAATGGTATCCATGTTGGCGGAGCCTATGCATATCACGTCGAGTTTCGGTTCATCATGAGACATTAATTGTAGATCTGCGATTGGACTTAAAATAGTCATGTAAACCCATCTACCAATGTGGAGTATAATACTTAGGTCAAGAGGATATCGCGAGGTTCATGGCTTGACATCACCCATGCACGTTCCAAGGCCCATGGAATTAGCCAATCAATTATTGAGAACCGTGCAACTCGCATTACGAATGGGAAAAAAGCACTTCTGCTGCCATAATCGATTGGCAATAATAGGTATGTTTTTGAACGAACTGGTCTTGCATGATATTAGGTACACCAACCATGAAATCTACATTGAAGGATAGAACCTTATTCATCACTGGTGCCAGTAGGGGTATCGGGAAGGCAATAGCCATGCGTGCTGCCAAGGATGGGGCGAACGTGGCAGTTGTTGCAAAAACAAAAAAACCGCATCCCAAGCTACCGGGAACCGTCTACACTTCAGTCGAGGATATTGAAGCGACAGGAGGTAAGGCCATCCCGTGCATTGCTGATATCAGGTTTGAAAAGCAAGTCCGTTCTGCAGTCAATTCCACCATTGAGGCATTCGGTGGAATCGATATCTTGGTAAATAATGCAAGTGCCATCTCGCTCACGCCAACCTTGGAAACCCCAATGAAGCGGTTTGATCTCATGTTCTCGGTGAACGTGCGGGGAACCTTCCTTTGCTCGAAGGAATGCATCCCGTGGTTAAAAAAGGGTCGCAACCCGCACGTGCTTAACCTGGCACCCCCATTAAACATGGATCCCTCATGGTTCCGTGATCACCTTGCATACACCATGTCAAAATATGGGATGAGCATGTGCACGCTCGGGATGGCTGAGGAGTATAAAAGCCACGAGATAGCGGTAAACGCCCTCTGGCCCCGCACGGCGATCGCAACGGCTGCAGTCCGGAATTTGCTTGGTGGCGAGGAAACCATCCAGCACTGCAGGAAGCCCGAAATCGTGGCCGATGCGGCGTACCTGGTACTCACGAGCCCAAGTGAAAGCGTCTCGGGTAATTTTTTCATTGATGAAGATGTCCTTCTCAATCACGGGATTACAAGCTTGGAGCGATATGCAGTTGAGCCTGGTAATGATTTGATCAAGG
This sequence comes from Candidatus Bathyarchaeota archaeon, assembly GCA_014729935.1. Taxonomy (GTDB): domain Archaea; phylum Asgardarchaeota; class Lokiarchaeia; order Sigyniarchaeales; family Sigyniarchaeaceae; genus WJJB01. Next base: position 11,252 of record WJJB01000476.1, read on the forward strand.
ATTTCTTCCTCCAAGACAGTGGGGAGGCATGATATTTCCTGCAAGCCGCGCATCTTCCAAAATCACGGATGGGTTCGAACACTTGTGTTTCTTGGCAGAATCAGCGAGAGATGCATCGTCATTCTTGAGCATGGTCGCAATCTCTTTCCAATACGTTCCCATCCCGAGTAAAGCTAACAGGATAAGCTCGATAACCATGGCCA
>WJJB01000477.1 GCA_014729935.1 Candidatus Bathyarchaeota archaeon
GAAGGAGCAGGTTCAGGAGAGGAAGGTGGCGCCACCGGTGCGGCGGGGGGTGTCGGTAATGGTTTCATACCTGAATCACCCTCATCCATGGCAAGATCAGGAGGGGGTGGTGTGAATTTCAATTTCGGTGCCTCGGTGGGAGCACTTGGTGGCGTGGTTGCAGCTACGCTTGAACCAGCTTGTGGTGCAGGAGGAGATTGTGGCGCTTCAGGGGCCGAACCACTCGCGGTGCTATCTGGCGCCGTTGCGGCAGCTATCGCCGATTGCTCTGCACCTGATAAATCCGCAATGATGATGGTGCTTTCTCCCTCGATGGGGATGATCTTGTCCTCCGTGAGACGTGCCTTCACGATACCCTCGATGATCAAGTCTTCGAGCATATCCACGATCTGTTCCACGTCCTCACCCACGCGCTTGGCTATCCTGGCAACCGGAATATCGTTGTACGCTTGCGATAAACCCTTCACGGCTTCCTGTACCTTTTCCTTTAGCTCTTGGCGAGCGTCGGAGTGTGTTTCTTCAAGCAGGGTGAAGAGATCCATGGACTTGTGTTCTTGATCCTCGTCCCCAGTTTGATCTTTTCCTTCTCCCTGGGTTCCACCAAGCAGGTCATCAAGGTTCCCTCCCTGCTCTTGTTCTTCGTGCTCTTTGTCTTGCTTTTTCTTCTTTTTCTTGTCGCTTGGATCCTTCTGCCTCATGCGCATGAATTCATCCATAGTGCTCGGTTTCTTGTCACTCATGATTTCACCGATATGTCTATCAATCATTTCCCGGGTATCTATCGTGTCAATCATTGCAGGATAAAAATTTAATCTTTTCAGCACGGCATGTTACCGCTAGATCACCCCAGCATGATGGATCAAGGGCTGTAGGATATGGCTACCTAGTCGATTCAAAATCTTGGGATGCATCTCATGCTACAATCATCTTGACGACAGCGAGGACCACGATTTCTTCAATCCATGGTGTATTCCTTCCAGATTGTCGCATTCCGGGAGAAAATCAGGGATTGAAACAAAAAAAGTGGAAAAGGTAGGGTGGAATGATAAAAAGTGAAAAATACAAAGTAGTTCTAAAGCTACTCGCCAACCTCTCGCTTCACCCATTCGGCTGCCTTGGCAGTAACATCGGCGGGATCCACGTCAATTGGTGTCTTACAGAGCTTCTTTTCGATATTTTCCCTGTGGATGCTATTCATGGCGCAGAATGGCACTTGAAGCACTTTACTTGGATCGTCAGGGTCGATGACGCCGTAATGCACGAGGCATCGTGACACGCGCTCGGTGTCGAAGTTGTACACGTCTTGGAAATGCATGGAGCTAATCATCAGGTTATTCCCCGTTTCGAAAAATGCCCCTGCGGTTTCCAGCTTTGGTGAAAGCATGAGAGGGATGAACTGCTTGATGGGGCCGTCCATGCCCTTCAGGCATTGCATGGCACCTGCCATGAAGTATGCCTTTATTGCCTTACGATAGGCGAAATCGGATGCTTGATTGATGAAATCGCCAATCTTATTCCCGAAAAGCTTGGCAAGGGGACCGATAAACTTCTCGGTCAGGTTCGGCCATTCTCGCTTTTCCACCATTGCCCATACCTTTTCGACCCACTCGAAGAGCTGATCCACCTCGAACCAATCCTCTATCCGATGCCAATTCATCTTGCCATTTTCCTCGTTGGCAATCATGACGGTTGCAAAGCCGCAATCGGGATGGCTCGCCATGGTGAACTGTGGGGCGAAATCATACCATCCCATGAGCTTTGTCATGTTGGACGTGGCGGGGATGGGATAGATATACATGTTATCATCGCCTGTAGCCTGGCCAATGGCCTCCGACAGATCGCTGGTCGTGTAGCGGAGCTCCCGGATTTGTTCGTTATCGATTCGACCGCATAAGGAAACGGGTTGGAAGATTATACCCATGATCACGTCCCGGTTTCTCGCGGCGAAATCCAAGATGGGACCAACTTGGTGATCATTGACACCTTTTGCGATGACTGGAACCAGGGCAACACCACCAAAATCGGCTTTCCTGCAGTTTTCAATGACCCTGTGCTTCAATTTCAACAGATCGACCCCACGGGTTTTCTTGAGCACCTCTGGATCATCGGCGGAATCAAACGACAGGTAGATCGCATCCATCCCAGCATCCACCAGCTCCTTGATGTACTCCACGCCATTTCGTGCTGCGAGCTTGACGCCATTAGTCGTGAGCATTATTTCCACGAAACCCATTTCCTTTCCCATCCTGATTATTTCGGGAAGGTCCTCTCGAACGGTAGGTTCACCCCCAGATAGCTGGAGCATGACGGGGGGGGTTGGCTTGATATCCCTGAAATGCTGGAAGATTTGCCTGAGCTCCTCGATCGATGGCTCCACGATATAGCCCTTGTTATTTGCATTGGCGAAGCAGATGGGACATGCTAGATTGCATCGGTTGGTAACATCGATAAGTGCGATGCACGGGCTGGACTTGTGCTCTGCACACATGCCGCAATTATGCGGACACCCCATGCCCGAATCCTTCATGTTGTTCTTGTTCTCGATGGGCATGTAATCGTGATAATATTCTTGGTTCTTCAGGTATTCTGAAACATTCCTAGAGATGATATCCTCGAAGAAACCATGATCATCGCATACCTTCCTCATGAGAACAGCGTCCTTGCCTTCCAAATCATCGACAATGATGTATGCATCGATTTGCTTCAAGCATTCCGGGCAAACGCTTTGCGTCTTCCGGATCAATTCCTTTCCTTCTAGATTTTCCATTTTACGTCAACATTCACGTGTTATTTCACTCTTCACGGTTTTAATAATTCCTCGCGTGTTTCTTATTAACGACGGAACCAACGGGAGAAATTTATTAACAACCACATGAATTTTGGTTAAGTAAGTGTTTATGTGAATGCTTTTCAATGTTTTCCTTGCTCCAACAAAAGTTCATACACCTCTGAGTGGGATTTGTATGTGGCATCTCGCATCCTGAAAGAGCTCCCGCCATGCACCGCATGGGGGAAGCACCGGTACCTCCACTAAGCTAAAAATCCACCTCATTCAAGGTGATCTCAAGCATGAATACGTGCAATAGATCATGCCCCCCGGTTTTATTAACTCGGAATGCCTTGCCTATCTCGAGATGGTTGCATATAGACGATACCGGCGGGACTTGCGGGACGAGAGGATCCGGCGTGGCATGCGTGTTGCAAGGCGAGTAGCGATGCGGAACGCAAGGCGCAGGATGTTTTGGGGAGGATATGGCTACCGGGGTCGTGCATTCAGGAGAGGCAGCTCACCATTCCTCATCATCGGATGTTTGGCATTCTTCTTTATCCCGATTGCTGTGTTGACTCTCGTGCTTGGTATTTTCAAGCCCATCGTATTCTTCATTAGCATCATCGTGTTTTTAGGCGTGCTTGCTGCCATCATTGGTATCACGATAGCTGTGCGGAGCAAGCAGGACCGGGTGGAACGAGCTGAAAGACAAGCTCGACTCAAGGAACGCCTCGCGGCAAATAGGGAAGGGCGAGTTGAAAGCGGTTCCCCGGCAGCAGCGTGGCGGCGATTCAGGGAGGATATTACTGAAAACGGGGATGAATTTGAAGGTGATACGACGCGCCAAGAGCTTCGGCAGGAAATACCATTTACTGGTACTTCTAGAGGGATGGGAGATATACACATGGAAGGAACTACAGGATTGGACGTGAATACTGGTGATGAGACCGATATCAAGTTTTGCGAGTACTGCGGTTCGGAAATAACTCCTGGCACGAAATTCTGTAGTACCTGTGGCGCGGCAATACCGGGTTCATGATGGCCACCATGTTCCATGATGCCTCTAAACCAGCCAATTTGCTCGTGAACCACTTCATTCATTCCCCTTCTTTCATGTTCACTTTTACATGCTTCAACATTGACAAGATAGATGAGCATGCCAATGAGGTGTCGTTCTTGAAGTGGTAAAGGAAAACATGACTTTCCCGGTTTCATACTTTCCATGAATCATTCCCAACTCGCCCGCAAAACGTGCCAAGCTATCCCGTTGCCGCAATCTCGCTTATTATTGGTATCCCGCTACACGACCTGGCCATCAAGATACATTCGCCTTTCACGCACCCCACCAGCCCAGGTGCTAGCCCGCGACATCTTCAAATTCAATGCGGCATTGATAGGTCCTGTACCAGTTGCCCTCCAGTGCATGCCGGTGGGTGCCGGCTTCATCAATCATGGGCGTGTAGTCCAGTGGTAGAACGCTACCTTGGCATGGTAGAGGCCGAGGGTTCAATTCCCTCCACGTCCACTTTTTCTTTACCTCTTTATTGGAATTCGAAGAATTCATTCCCGCATGGGTGATTTCACGTAGTTCACGATACCTGCCCACCGTTTTCAATCTGGGAAGGCGTCACGCTTCACTTATTGAATTACATGAAGATCGCAATGCCGTAATGAATTTGGTGGATACCATGAACTACCCCGGCATGAATGAATGCCGGGGACTTCTCTGGTAGGCTAAAGATACCTTCCAACAGAGCTTGAGTCGGGTAGGTCCGGCCATTACTGGTCTTTCCCCCCTAAGAACCACGCGTGACAGTTTCCCGGCACGTGGCTCAAGCAAACGGAGCCGCCCAGTCACCAGCCAACGGGGATTGATTACTCCACGACCTGAACGTTGC
>WJJB01000478.1 GCA_014729935.1 Candidatus Bathyarchaeota archaeon
AACTTGGGCATTGGTTGTGTTGCTAAGGGAGGCAAGAGCGCAGCGCATCACGGAGAAAAGATGGAGATCAAGCAGGAAGCGTGCCCTGATCAAGAATGCAAGAAATGCATCGAGATCTGCCCGGTGAATGCCCTCGCAAAGGACGAGGCTGGATTCATCATCCGGGACGAGAGCAAGTGTCGAAGATGCCGGTTTTGCCATTCCACCTGCAAGCACGGCATGTTCATCACCGATAGTCATATTGGCGCCGATCAATTCGTCGCCCAGATGGTCGACAACGCGCTTGGGGTGGTGAAAGCAATGGGCAAGGATAACATCTTTTACTTGAACCTTGCCATCGATATCGTACCTCAATGCGACTGTTCGGGTGTATCTGATGTGCCATTCGTTCCAGACATTGGAATCCTCGCCTCCATGGATCCCGTGGCAGTGGATCAAGCCTGCGTGGATAAAGTGCACGAATCCCTCGCCAGCCCGTATTCAAAAGCTTGGGAACTTGAACTCGGAAAAGGTTCGGAAAAATTGAGCTACATTTATGGCAACAAAGGTGATGGCCCCGTGCGAACGTGGGAAGTTCAACTTTCCATCGCGGAGGAAATGGGTCTCGGTTCCAGGGAATACGATCTCGTCGATCTTGATTCGTGAACCACGCATCCATTCGCACATGACGAAACAGACCCGTGATTGAAGCATCAAGGTTTTATCACCCGCCTTTCTTTTCATTCTCAAAACTCAAGCTAGAGTTATGGTTATCATGAAATTCACAGTGAAGAATCTTGGCATCTCGTCGGGGAATATATCCATCGTCGTGTTGGATGATGAGGATGCATTCGGTCTCGGTTCGAAGCCAGGCGACAGGATACGCATACACGAGCTCGATAGCAGTGGTAACCCAACCGGGCAGTTCGTGGTTGCCAGCGTGGACTTGGCAACTGGTCCAGGTATCGTGGACAAGGGAGAAATTGGATTCTACGACGAAGTTCGCAAGAAACTGCACGGTGGTGGTATGGTGATGGTGGAGTTATCATCAAAGCCAGCATCATTCGAGTACATCAAGGAAAAAGTTAGGGGCAAGGAATTGAAAACCCGGGAAATTCAGGAAATTATCAATGATGTCGCCCGGGGAAACCTGCTCCCGGTGGAAATTGCGGCATACATCGTTGGGCTCGAAGTGCATGGGGCAACCAACAAGGAAGTGGTAAAGCTTACCCGTGCCATGGCTGCATCTGGTGAAGTCTTGGATTTCGGGGAAGATGTGTATGACAAGCATTCCACGGGCGGCGTGCCAGGAAATAAAGTATCGTTGCTCATTGTGCCAATATGCGCCGCGGCAGGATTATTCATGCCGAAAACCAGCACCCGTGCCATCACGTCTCCCTCCGGCACGGCGGATTCCATGGAGGTGCTTGCAAACGTGGCATTTTCCAAGGAAAAGATAATGGAAATACTTGCAGCTGAGAACGCGGGAATATTTTGGGGTGGTGCCATCGATTCAGCACCTGCAGATAACGCGCTGATCAAGATAGAGAAACCGCTCAACATGGACCCGTTCCCCCTGATGATTGCCTCCATAGCTTGCAAGAAGATGGCGATGGGTGTCAAGAACCTGGTGCTGGATATCCCTTGTGGCACTGGCACCAAGTTTCCCACCGTACACGAAGGAAGGAAATATGCTACGAGATTCAAGGAAATCGCGCGGATGATCGGTATAGATACCGTCTGCCTGCTCACGTCCGCACATCAGCCTGTCGGGCACGCGGTAGGACCTGCATTGGAAGCGAGGGAGGCAATCACCTTGCTACGTGATTTTGATGCTGGGCCCTTGAGCTTGCGCAACAAGTCTTGCGAGCTTGCTGGAATTCTCTTGGAAATGTCTGGAAAGGCTCCCGAGGGCGGTGGCAAGGACCTCGCGGAAGAAATTCTCCGCTCGGGGAAGGCATATGAAGCAATGAAGCGCATCATCGCCGCGCAAGGGGGAGATCCCGGGATCCTTCCTGAATCCATCGAAGTTGGTCCCTTCGTGTCTGAAATGCGCGCGAAGAAAACCGGCATCGTAACCGCCGTCGAGAACAAGCACATCAACCGCATCGCCAAGATCGCCGGATGTCCCGCCGCCAAGAAATCTGGGATCGTCATAGAGGCAAAGGTCGGTGCCAAGGTGAAGGAAGGCGAGGTTATCTTCAGAATATTCTCCGACAGCAGGACAAGGTTGCAAGAAGCGGTGGAATACTACAACGCACACCCGCCGCAAACTTTCGGGGGCATGACCTTGGAACGCATCTAGAAGCGAACCAATCTTGAAAACACCTTAGGGGGCCAGGGAGACCTTGAACCCATCCATTTTCATTTTTCAGCGTCCCTTGGACCCACCCGTTCCCGCTCCTATTTTTACCTGTTTTCCGCCAGAAAACCTGCCCCTCTAGTTAAAGGCGTAGTCGTGCATGCCAAGAAGCTGTATAATGGAACATGGAACTATTTTTCACCTGCATGGCGATACATGGAGCAGGCCGCAAGACAAGTGCGGATGCATGCCCGGAGTGCGTGGCTGGTAACAGCCAGGTGGTTCTTGGGGGGAAAGGCCAGTAATGACCGGACCTACCCGACTCAAGGCGGCCATGTAACGTCCAACTTTCGCTTTACCTTTCATCCCGCTGGAATCCTGCTCTCGGCTCATCAATTGTCTCCCTCCTCGCTCGTACCTTCCTGGCTCCGATCCCTTGTGTCGTGCACTTTCCCATCATCCGGTTCCCAGATGTATGGAAGGTCATCCGGAACGCCCGGGAAAAGATCCTTGTAGTAGTCAGGGTCCTTCCGCACCAGGTTACTCTGGTGGGACCTGATGAATGCATCGGTGATCCACGGGGGTTTAACTGGCTTGCCAAGAACCGCTTTCTCCAACTGGCGGAAGTGAACGTCGCATTTGGTATTCTTGTACCCGCGTTGCTTCCATTCGTCCAAGATTGCCCTCAGGTAGACTTTCAATAGGTATGGCTCGTATCCCCTCCATAATTTCATGATGGGATGATTAGCCCATCCTTGGGAGCTGAGACCAAGTAACGTGCGCAGTACCTGTATTGCCTCGATGCGCTGCTTTCCCAAGCGTTGCCTGTCGAGATTCTTGGCATTCTGTTTCATGTCATGGCTCGTGATGAAAGTCTGCATGTTCTTGCAACTCGCGACATTGAAGTCAACTACCACCACCTAAACTAAACTAAACTAAAGGACGTGGCTTCCGCCCGCAAGATCTGGTGAAAATGAGATCGATGGAAAAGGCCACATGCACTTGTTGGATGTTGCCCCGTGAATTTAATAAAGCTTGGGAGGAAGAGTTCGTGCGGCAAGGCGGGCGTTCATGACAGCTTTTAGGCTAGATTAGAGAGAAGGATATTTGTATTGAGGCAATGTGAAATGCGGAAAAGGATATAGAAGGAAAGGAAAGGAGGAGGAGGGAGCATGAGAATGAGGAACTATCACGTGTTGTGCCACATTTCAAAAAGAACTGCCCGGCTGGGAGTGCGTCTCCATTGAATGCACCGCCTTGCCGATATAAGTGGAATTCGTGGCTGAAGTGAGGATACCAAGGCTATTGGCGTGTATTCGCGTTAGGCTTGAGAGAAGGATTTGGTTTTGAGGCGAATGAGTGAAATGTGAAAAGGTAGCAGAAGATAAGGTGCAAAAGGTTAGAGAGGAGGGAGATATGAAGGGAGGAGGAACCAATAATTGCTATGCACATTTCAAGTTAAAAATGCCCGCGCCGGAGTGTATCTCCGCACGCGCCAAGCCCGGATATCGTGTTCCAGCCATGAACCACCTTTGTTTGCGAATTCGAGTAACGGGATCCGAATATGGATAACAACTCACAAGGTCCCTATTTTCTATGATAACAAATGACGAAACTTCTTAATAAATGTTCCGATTTGTTACCATATCCCACGGGATTCCCACGAATCTTGCATGCAAGTTAACCGCATGAAATCCGTTTCACACCCCTAGGTTGTTGTTACAATGGATGAATTAGCGCACAAAAATATAAAGCTTTTGGTAAAAAATTGGATCAAGGGATAAAAACGTGCACGTCAAAAAACGCTTGTGGTAGCAATTTGCACTTTTTTTTGTTCAACACCCTCCCATGTGGATCATTCTCGCCCTTTTCTTCAAAGTTATTCCGCTTCAACATCCAAGCCCAGCAATAGCCCACACATCCAAAGCCACCCCAAATCCACCCTGATGCTCCACGCTCCACCTATCCGTCACTTGCTTGGATTTTCTTTTCGTGTCAATCTCATTTTTCTTGGTATCGTCGCGGTTGCATCGCTCGTCGTCTTCAGAATTCCCGCAGATCCAGCAGGTTTAAAAATATGGGGTGGATTATGAAACCAATAAAATCGCGTTTATTACATCTCGCACGATGCTCGCAGCACGCATTTATGCACCTGCATCCTTGCTTGAGAAGCAAGGATTCACCCGTAGCATCATGGAAGTGGATGAAGGGAGAACCGGATATGACAATAGCTAGGACACGACAGGAAGGAAAAGGGACAAGGATGAACGGGAAGCAAGCAGGTCCCGTTGGTAATCTGGAAGAGTTGGTAAAGCCAGATTGGTGGAAGGAATTATTTGACGAATTTTATTTGAAGACAGATGGTGATGTGGTTGAAGATGCTCGCATCACGAGTAACGAGGTTGACACCATCTTGGAGATCTTGGACATGAAGGCAGCAGACGCTGTCTTGGATCTTTGTTGCGGGCAAGGACGTCACGTACTCGAATTGGCTTCTCGCGGGTTCAAAAACCTACACGGCTTGGATCAATCGGCATATCTCATCCAAGAAGCCCGTAACCGGGCTAAGAAGTTCAATGCTCAAGCCAAGTTCAAGCGCGGGGATGCCAGGAAGCTACCCTATGGTGATGATTTTTTTGATGCGGTTCTCGTGCTGGGGAATAGTTTCGGGTACTTCCAAGACGCTAATGATGATGTGGTAGTGCTCAAGGAAATCAACCGGGTGTTAAAGCCTGGAGGCATCCTCTTTCTCGACTTGGCAGACGGCGAATATCTAAGATCGCATTATCAAGAGCACACTTGGGAATGGGTGGACAAGAAGCTTTTCGTTGTCCGGGAGCGGAAATTAACCGCCGATGGCAGCATGGTCTCCCGGGAGATCATCAATCACGTTAAGAAGGGCGTGTTGAAGGACAGGTATTACAGCGAGAGATTGTACGACCGGAAGCAACTTGCCCAGCTGCTTTGCAATGCCGGGTTCTTCCAGGTGCAATTTCATGGCGCGTGTCACGGCTGCTCCACCAGGAATCAAGATCTTGGAATGATGGAGAGGCGCTATCTGGTCAGCGGCGTGAGTAATGGTATCAAGCATGTTGCCAAGAGCGTCGAGGTGGCAATCAATGCCCCGTCCGAGGTGGTGGTGATTCTTGGTGAC
>WJJB01000479.1 GCA_014729935.1 Candidatus Bathyarchaeota archaeon
ACACCATCATACACAAGTGGGAATTCGAGCAGCACGTGAAGTACCTCAAATTCTGGATGGAAAAGTGCGTGGGGTGTGACCTATGCAGGATCGCCTGCCCGACCAGGTGCATCACACTTGGTCCCGTTCCCGAGATTGCCTCGGGGCAACTGGAAATGGTCCCACCCATCAATGTAGATTTCGAGGCATGTGCTTATTGTGGATTATGCGCCGCCATTTGCCCGGTTTCCGCTTTCGAGATGACCACCGAACCAACAGGTTTCATTTCCATGGATGACCTGCCGGTGTTTCTTTACAAGGATTTCGTCAAGAAGGTCCAAGAGCAACTCGAGAGATCACTCGAAGCTCCAGCCAGCAAGCACGTGACCCCTCCCACGGATATAGAAAAACCAAGCGAGGGCGAGGTGGTCATTCGCAATGATATACTCGATAGATGCGACCCGATGGGTTGCAAGGGATGCCTGAATATCTGTCCCACTGATTGCTTCTGGGTACCCCGCAGGGCAGAAGATATCCAAGAATTCGGCAAGATCACCATGGATGATGACCTGTGCATACATTGCGGTGCTTGCAAGAATGCTTGCCCCGAACGCATCATCGAGGTACACCGGAATCAAATCACGTACCATTTTCCCGAGACCGTGAAAGACAGGTTCTGGATGAAAGCCTACCGGAACGCGATTAAGAAACTCTTGGATCCTGCAATCTTGGAACACCTGCCGGAACCAATTCCCGTGAAGGAGTCCATGGTGGAAGATGTTTCTGAAGCGATGGAGAAGGTCATCGAGACGTTATCCCCCGAGCGAAAAGCAGAGCTTGAGGAAAAATACGAGAAGGTAAAGGATCTTCTCTCCAAGATTAACGTGCGGTACTGGATTGAGATGAAAAAATTGGACAAGCTTAACAAGATGGTGGAAAAGAACCTGTAACCCGCTCCATCATTCATGACGAATTTTTCCCAAGATGCCGTCCAAGGGAATCTCGTGGGTATCCAAGTGCAATCGTTCAACAGGTATCCCAAGGAGGATACCGAGTAATTCCGTTAGATGGATGATGGGAATATCAAATTCCTCGTCAAATGCCACTTCCAGCTCCAGTTGGGCATTATCCAAGTGCAAAAGGCAATACGGGCATATGACCACGATCATATCTGGTTCGTGAGTCGCGATGCTCTTCATCTTGCGGTTAGTAACACGCAGTGAATTGATGCGATCGTCGTGTAGCATCCGCTGGTTCAATCCCGCACCGCAACATAGGTTTTTCTCCCGGTAGTCTACTACTTTGGCTTCTAATTGTTCGAGGATCGCTTCCAAGATGCTTGGATTTTCCGGATCATCAAGCACCACGCGTGGATCCTCTTGGCGAAGAAAATGGCAACCATAGTGCACCGCCACCTTGATCCCTGCAAGTGATTCCTGCAAGATCTGTGGTAACTCGGCCCTGTGCTTGTAAAGGTATTCACCGACGTGAAACACGTCCACGTGGCTGCTGGCATCCCTGCCGATGGACTCAAGTGCCTTGGTAGTCACCTGCCGAATGGATGGTTCATCCTGGTAGTAATGGTCTGCCTGCATGAATGACGAGAAGCATCCATTACACGTGGTTACGCACTTGCGGGCATATCCTTCCATCACGGAGTAATTCCGCTTGGTGATGGCAACCACGCTTTCCACGGGCGCCACGTTGAAGGGTAGGAAATTTCCAGCGCAGCAACTTTGCTCAGTACTTTCCTTGATATCGACGTCAAGTGCCTTGCAAATCTCGATGAATCCCGTGTTGATACCCGGGTAGGATTTCTCAGTGCAGCCCTTGAAATAATAAATTACCTCATCCAAATCAGGTATCGCATCCAAGCGAGCCTGATTGATGTTTCCCCTGGGAGTATCGCGCTTGATCCCGTCAATCATCACGGTGCCTCTTCTCCATCGCATTTATTCTTTAGTGATTCAAATCGCTCCTTGAACCCAGTTTGCTCATTCAATTGGTGCAATTCATCAATACAAGCAGGATCTAGCCACGATTTCTCATCGGTTAGGACCCCTTTTTCCATGAACGTGGCGATCACCGGGAGCACCCGCTTCATGTGGTGTAGGCCGGCATTCTTGTTCAAGGCAAGATCCCTGAGAATGATAATAGTCTTGTAACCATCAATATTGTTCTTCGGGCATGTATTTACGCATGCTTGGCAGTAAAAACAATCCCATATGGATGGATCGTCCAAGACAGACTCATCGCCGTCCCTGACGCGCCTGTTGATCTCGCGAATGTTAAAGGCGGGTGAAACTCTCGTTGCCGGGCACGCTCCCACGCACCTGCCGCATTGAATGCACGAGAAGTAATTCGTTCCTGATAACGGGTGCTGGTCGATAGCATCCACGAGACTCTTGTCTTGATCATTCAGGTCACGCACCATCCTTTCCTCCCCTCCAGCTTCCTCGCTACTCATCTTCCATGCCACCTGATCATGTCCACCTGCATCACGGAATACCTCGCTACTGGGATATATTATGTTTGCTTTGACCAAAGATAAGAATTGGCTCGATTTACCTTGGTAAACTTGCCTCCTGCCTTTTTCCCATGGTGGTCAAGTTAAAAATCCATGCCACGATTCTTCAGGTAAAGGGACGACCATCAACCCGGCACCAAGTGGACCATCATGGGAACGATCAACGCGCTGACGATATATAAGGACCTGCCGAAATTGAATTGCAAGAAGTGTGGCATGCTGTGCATGCCGTTTGCCGTCGAGCTAATGAAGAAAACTAAGAGCTTGGAAGACTGCCCCCCACTTATGGAACCAAAATATGCATCAAACTTGGAAAAACTGAGGGCACTTTTAAAACCAATGGAGGATGCAACAGACACGGGTATCGTGCTGAATGAAGACGTCTGTGACGGTTGCGGTGTCTGCGTGATCGCCTGCCCCGTAAATTCCAGGTTCAGTCCTGAATGCTTGAGCGGGAAAGCACCGCAGGTTCCCGTTCCGGAAGACATCATTTACGTGCTTGAAGATGGGCGTTGCCGGATAAAGAGTATATCCCAATGCAGGCGATATGTTCCACCCAAGACCAACTGCCGGATTTGCGAGATTTTCTGCCCGCGATATGCGATAGAGATTAAGGTGTGAAACATGCCACTGGAATCGAAAAACAGGGTAACCTGTCCCGGCTGTGCACTAGCATGCGATGATATTGCCGTGGATGTGCAATTCAACAAGATACAGAAGGTGCATAATGCATGCCTGCGAGGGAACGAGAAATTCATGTTTTCAGGTTCGAAGGAACGATTCGTGACTCCCTTCATCAGGGACGCAAAAGACAAGGCTCCCAAGGAGATCAAGATGGATCAAGCCATGCTTTTGGCAGCAAAGATTATGCAAGACTCGCAAAATGTCCTCATCCTGGGTGGTACCAAGCTCGAATCAAACGCGCAGGAAAAGCTAGTTGAACTTGCACGCATCGTTGGAGCAACCATGTCCTTTGCTGGTGCGGAGGTCTTGAACCACGTGAAGGACGCCATGAAGGATGCTGGGGCTAGCTTTACCACAATTGGTGAAATCGCCAATAATGCCGACTTGCTACTTTTCTGGGGTGCAAATCCCATCGATTTTGCTCCCAAACTCGTGGTGAAAACCGTGTTCTCCAGGGGAAGGTATCGCCAGACTGGAAAGGAGGTCAAGAAATTCGCGGTATTGGATGGTAATCCCACCCCTACCATGGAACGTGCCGATATCAAGTTGCTCATGCACCCTGGTAACGACACGCGCTACCTTGGATTGCTTTGCATGGAATTGCAAGCAACTGGTGTTCTCGATGAGAAAGATCTGGAGCGGATCGGATTCACGAAGGAAGAATTGATTTCCCTTGGTCCCGATATTCCACCCAACATCAAGGAGCTAGCACGCACCATTGAATTAACAGAATATGGTGTTATCTTTGTTGGTGAAAGGTTACTGAATCCAGCAGCCATTGAGAGAGAACCAGACCTTCTTGGAAAAATGTTTAGGTTTGGTTCGATCTTGAACCGCGATAGAAGGATGAGCGTGTTACCCCTTTCCTATCACTTGAATTTCGCAGGACTCGTGCACGCGCTGACAACATCAAATCACGAGGTAAATGTGAAGGATTTCAAGAGCATCGCGGATAGCTTGGAAGATTTCGATGCGGTGATATGCGCGGGATTCGATCTAGTGGGCAAGCTGGACGACAAGCAACTAGCACAATTGAAAGAGAGCAAGATCGTGGTCTTCGATTACAAGGAGAATTGCACCACCACGGTGGCAGACTTGTTCCTACCGGTAGTCATGATAGGAATTGAAACGGGAGGAGAGGTATATCGCATTGATGGATCCTTGGTCTCGTTAAGCAAATGCGTTGAACCTCGGGAAGGATTAAGCACGGACGCCAAGCTTCTTCAAGAACTGGGAGACTATATTCAGAACGGGGGTCAATCAAGCTTCAATTCCCCGGGCACATCCATCAACTGAATTATTTCCTTGATGGATTGCTTGTGGTGCTTTTCAATGACCTTGCTATCCAGCTCGTAATCTAAATACATTTTCACTGCATCCTTGCCTTTCCGGGTGATGGTGATGTACTTGTTGCGCCGTTTATCGGAGATATTGATGTAATCCCACTCCTGCAATTGCTTCAATAATTTATTCATTGCCATGTATTCGGAACTGGCTTGCTTTCGGGGATCGGAATTTGGCCTGACATTAATGACTTTCATATTTTTCAGATCCTCGATGAGCGTCTTCAAGTAAACCTTTCCACCCAATTCCTTTTCTCCCCGTTCGATGGCAAATAGCACCTTGATGTATTTCCCTTCAGGAACGTCGATTTGGCATTCTGGAAGGGCAAATATTTCCTTTATTCCTTTGGTCAGGGTCTGGGGAAAGGTCATGTGATTTCGGGGATAATAATCTTTCGTGCGAACATAGTACGCGGTGATACCCGGGGTGGACATGGACGCGATGGTAGATGCACACGCGGTGATCTTGGTACCAGCACTCACGTTAATGTAAATCTCGTTTCCCAATCTCGTTTCTACTTGAAATATCTTATTGAGGATTTCTAGAAGTGAGACCATCTTGTAGAGAGAGGTTTCGATCACGTCCACCGTTATTTTTTCCCCCTCCAGGATTCTCTTGATTTCCAATAGGTATTTCCAGGCGCCCTCCTCTTCCCTTGGTAGGCAAATGAGAATGAGCCTGGTGGCGCGCATCTTGATAACAGGTTGGACGATCCTCTCGATCTCCCATCCCAAGAACGCAACATGCACTTTTTCCTTGAATAATTCATTCATGGTTTCAATCCCATTCCTCGTGATTTGCATCGAATGGAAACGCTTGTTAATTGATATTGTTTAACTGGTTAACATTTTTAATTCTTTTGCCATCAAGGTGAGACCGAATGTGGATTTGGGGGGAAAATGATTATTCGAGGCAACGGGGGAACCGGAAATCAGGAGGAGTTAAAACAGGTGAATGAATAGGACCATGACGATGCCGCACACCAATGGATTCAACAAGTTATCGTTGATCGGCAAGCTCAGGATATCTATCATGAAGAAGGTGAGGGCTGTGAACGTGCTCGTAATGATGATTCGAATCAGGTCGAAGCCTGACACCTGAAATGCTAGAAACATGAAAAATACGATGAAAAACGTCGATGCAGTCCCTGCAATGTATCCAATAATGTTCTTTTCCTTGAAAAACTTGTACTTGCAGGATGGAAACACGCATTTCCCCGGTCGTGCTTTATCGAACGCTTTGCCGCCAATGCTTGCCATGGCATCGGATATGGAAGCAATTAATGTTACCGCCGAGAACACGGCGAAGGGAAATGGGAGGAATGGAATGAAGGAGAGCAAGATGAGCACCGTCGGTACGAATGTATAGAGTTCCTTGTAATGCATGCGCTTTGTAAGTATATTCATGACCGAGGATGGGAGCAGATGGAAGATGGAAAGGCCTTTGTCCTCGAAAAAATGCGAGAGTCGCAGTATGTCGGCAGCGGCGAAGAGAAATAAGCCGCCAAAACCGCAATTAATGATGAGAAAGATACCAAGATCATGTCCCGTCACGAAATCCAATGACAAGACCTCGACGAGACTACCACCGAGTAGGTAGGCTGCAAGCACAAAACTCGGGATAAATGCGTGGAACGCCTTGCGCAACACATCCTTGCGGAGGGAGTATTCTTGGTCAAAAGCTTCAGCAAATTCCTTGAAATTCCTGGACTCTCGAAGGGTAACATCACGGCTCACCAGAACCTTTTCACGACCCACGATTATCACCACGACAAGGAATACACCGATCATGGCAAATGCAGAAAACCAGTTGAAGGCTTCTTCCACGAACGGGTCGATTGCAGCAGAATAGGAAAACGGGTAGAAGATGGAACCGACGAACCACATGATCGCATAAAGGAACTCATTCACGATGTCTTGGCGTGTCTTGGAAGGGAGCTTCCTGAGTCTCAGGGCAATCATGATGTAAATCGTGCCGAAAACGCACATGTACACGACCATTGGCATGGAGGATAGCATTTTTCTTCTCGCGAGTGGGGATGTTAATGTTTGTAAGAGGCGGCACGATGTGCCACCCCATCAATGGGAAACGCGGGAGGAACTATCTTGAATCACATTAAAAGATCTCCCACCGAATCCCGTTGAAAAAATCGGAAGCCATCGCGTCCTAGATCGTGGTGATTTCATCGGTGATCTTGAACTTGCTTGGAGCGAGCCTCTCTTGCAGGAACCTTACCCCCCTTGCAGGGGTTGATCGATTGCCGCATGTGAAGATCTCGACGTGGACAAATCTTTTCTCCGGCCACGTGTGAAACACGGCATGGGAATCTGCCAAGATCGCCATTAACGTGATTCCTTGGGG
>WJJB01000480.1 GCA_014729935.1 Candidatus Bathyarchaeota archaeon
CACGGAAAGCGAGCTCGACGAGGCTTACGAATCAATCTTGACAATCAAGATACCTCCACATGTTCTCAGGCGCCTGGAATTCTTCACGGTACAGTTCGATTTCTGCGATCTCGCAGCCAATATCTTCGAGTACAAATCAAAAGATGTTATCCAGCTCGGCGGGAAAACCCTGGCAGAGGTTTGCAGGAATGATTGCGGTAGGGACAAGTTGGAAAACCTGTGCAGTCAAACGGAGAATGGTATCTCAGTACGGGGAAGACTAACCATCATCAACTTCGCGAAAGCACTCGCCTACTTCCGTGGAAATCTCGATGTTACCTTGGAAGATCTACGCCAGATCATCCCGTGGTTACTCAGGGAAAAACTAAAACCAAACGTGGAGTCACCCGTGTTCGAGGCTTCGCCGGTTCTTCTCACCGACCGGATCCAATGGATCAGGAACATGTGGGATACCGCAATGGCGCTATACGAGCAATTGAACTTGGATGAGGCGGATCCGTTACTTCAGATAGAAAAGGAATTCAATCAAGGCTTGGACGGCTTGACCGTTTCTGAAGTAAATCGACGATTGGCACACATAGAAACCACCATTCGCAAGTACGCGAAAGATTACAAGCTCCTTGCATACGTGTATGATGACATCCTGAAGCTCAAGTACTACTACATGCGGTACCAGAATTACTTGAAATGGCTCGAGTGGCATTAATCATGGTGGGAACATTCCGGGAATTCTTGCAAAGCAAGCGAGAGCACTATAATCCCATGATAAAAAAGATATTTCCAGTTCAAGACGAGAGACTCCTCCCCCGCCTGCGAGATGGATTCCTGAATTCCATGGAACCTTCCTTCAATGCAATGAAAGCCCGGAAGGGACCGGAACTTGATAATGACCAAGAACAAAGGTTGGATGCGCTCATCAAGTTACTTCTCATGGCTATAAAGAAGCGATACTACAGGTTCCCTGAAAGGAACATCGTTTCAGTCAGCCAAGACCGGCTTTTCGATTCCATCCTACCAAATCTCATGGGATCTGGAATGCTAGACAACTCCTTAGACCCGTTCATCCATTTATTCAACGCGGGGGAGAACTTGGGGCACCTTTCAACTCCATTTTACGAGTACATTGATTTAGTATTACCTTTGATCATCGAATCACAAACCACCGAGAAGGAATTCATCCAAATATGCGCGTGGGCAGCTGGAGATATCAAGCGAAGGGATCACGCGCTTGGCTTGCTAGAGAAGTTGGAAAAAGCTGGGGAATTCATGTGGTTGATGCAGGGTGGTCAGTTATCGGACTTGGGGGATATGCCCAAGGATATCATGGAAAAATTCAGGAGTGTGATGGTCACCATCCTCCGGTCAGATATCTGGCGCTCCGTGCAGGAACCATCCGAGCCCGGTCATGTTGAAGAATTGCAGCAGCTCGCAAGCGAAAAGAAATGGGATAAAGCGAGTGAACTGCTCGCGACAATGGAAACCCGTGCTCAATCTAGGAATCTCCCACAGGCAACAAGCATCGTGACCCTTGATGGAATGGGACGATATAGTGGGTTCTATGGGCAATTTGATGCACCTCCCAAGGTAGTAGGGGTGCTTGGGGATCATGCATTGGTCGCCTCTACTCCAACGGGTAAAGTATTCCACGTGAGTTTTGGTGGAGGGAGCATGCAGGTGAGAGCTCTTGGTAGCCTCGCATGCAAGAACGTCATCCTAATGCAAGAAGCAGGCATGGGCATCGTTAATCCCCAAAACGAAATTGTGATGCTACATGATGGCAATGTCATAGGGGAATTACCAAAAAGTTATGACATATTTGTTGTTGATTCTGACGGAATGTTCGTTTATGCCACCCAACCGGGTAAAAAACGAGTGTATTATCATGATATTCACGGTGATACCAGTGGTTACATTACCACGCCCGAACCAGTTATCAATATAAATTCTATTGATGAAGCAACGATACTGGTAACCATGGCAAGGAACGGAACACAACAGGGACAAGAAGTTGCCTTATTCAAGGATTTCAGCCTTGAACGGACGATATTGACCGAGTCGAGAGAATTCAAGATTGCCGTAAACGATGGTATTATCGTGACCCTCGCGAAGGATGGCATCCTCAAAACATGGGATATTTCAAAAGACCCCCCTAACAAGGGTATCCCCACCACGATCAACTTTGATGGCATGACATCCTTCCATACTACTAGACGAAACCTGATAATCACGTACAATTTCACCCACAGGATTTACTTCCTGGGAGAGCCAAGGTGAAAGATCCGGGAGGGAAACAATCATGGCAAATGCGAAAACTGGAACCGTGTTATCACCTTCCTTGCTTGAAAGTTGGGAACGAGCAAAGCTCGCATGGTCAAAATTCACACGGCTGCAGGATCCCTTGGTTCTTTCAAATATAGATGATATCATCGAGCACCAGATGCAAGGTGTAATGGCCCAGATTGAGATGGCCGACTTACGAGTCATCTTGAATATGATATCTATCACGCAACTGAAACTGGAAAACCTTCTTGATGTCATCATGGCTCACGAAGTTGGACACCACGTATTGGCGCCAGGCAGCCTGCTTAATCATGTAAGGCTCGTTAGCGTTATTTCAGGGATATTATCGGGTGGACAAAGGGAATTCATGGTAAATATATTCACGGACCTCTTGGTAAATGATTTCCTCTTCACCCAGCGCCACATGAAGGTGAATGAGATATACATGGTCCTTAAGAAACGGTACGAGGAAGCTTCAATGGAATTTGGTGAAGACTCGGGAGATGCCTTCTGGGCATTATACATGAGAATTTACGAAATTTTATGGCGGATGCCCCGTGGGAGCATGTGCAACATTGGAGAATTGACAGGAGAAATCGAGCGTGATGCAAAACTGGCCGCACGGACGTTGCGAACCTTTTCGAAAAAATGGTTCAAGTGCATCAAGAATCTCACGTATATATTCAAGGGTTACCTGCCAGAAATGACCCCCACTTGGGAAAAAGCATTTGCGCCCTCTTTCGATAAGATAAAACCCGGAAAGGATGCATTGGATAAGGTATGGGGATTTTCCAAGATGTCTGAAGAAGAAGCAATGAAACCAACTGAAAAAACCTATGATGGCAGCTTGTCCGACATTTTCAAGGGCAGTGGTTCTCGAGAGGGACAACTACCCACCCAAGGGG
>WJJB01000481.1 GCA_014729935.1 Candidatus Bathyarchaeota archaeon
CAACTAATCGACAAGTGCATTCAAGACGGGATCCATTACTTGGTCCCTTCATGAAAACTTAAAATGTAAAGAAAAAGATGGAGAAATATTTGTATGAAGGTGACATTTTAGAGCGTGGTAATTCAACTGCATGCAATGGAGTAATCTTCGGTCATGATTCTTCATGGACAAAAACATGTTACATGCGGTGATCAAAACCCATTAATTTTTGCCAACCGACACGATATACAAAACCGGGAAGATTCACGTGAAGCCCATTCCAATTCTACGTCATATAAGAATAGATATTAAGGATCTCACCTTGGAAAAGCTAGAGAAAAGGAAATGACACACATGAAATCATATTCATGATAGAAACTGAGTAAAGAAAGCATGAGAATCACGAACTGAAAACAAGGAGTATGGATACTTTTGAGTGCGGAAACAAATACAAGGAAAATCACGCGTGGCTTTTCGTCAATATTGATTGGAACGGTCACGAACTTGGCCATATTGATCACCTTCACGCCATTTATCGTACGGTTACTTGGCGAGTATGGGTATGGGCGTTACGCGTTTTTTTTCTCGCTTTTCCAAATCTTCACTTCGATTTTCAATTTTGGATTATTTGATGGGTTACGAAAATACATGGCGGAGGATCAAGAAAACAATAAACGCCTTAATGAACTCGCCTCGGCTGGAACCTTCTTCGGTGTCCTTTCTCTATTTGCTTTCATCACTTGCTACCTGATCGCGGTTTTCATTTCTAAAACCAATTCATTCATCAATGCAGATGATTTATTGATCTATTTCTTGCTGATAATCTCAATAATTGGGTTCCAATTCTTCATGATTGGTCGCGGGATTCTCTTTGGACAGCACATGGAGCAAAAATCGGAGTATCTATTTCCCATTAAGGAATTGATATTTAGCGTGCTGACGGTATGGTGGTTATTGATCGGCGGGGGATTGATGGCATTATTCATAGCACAAGGTATTTCCTATTGCTTGATAGGAGCCATTTGTTATGTTACTGCTTGGAAGAATATTGATATAACCTTTGATGCAATGAAAAAAGGATTGAGGGGATTTGGGAAGTCGCTATTGAAATACAGCTCGGTAATGTTTTTCTTGACGCTCCTGTCGCAATTATTGTACCAGATTGACATTCTAATGATTAACATGCTACTCTCCGAGGAGGCAACGGCTTTTTTCAAGACAATCATGGTGCTTTCCAATTATTTCATGGTAGTCGTGGTTGCCGTGCAAACCATTCTTTTTCATTCGGCATCTAATCTCTGGGCAAAAGATCGATCAAAGATTGATGATTTGATATCTAATGCAATGAAATATACCATTATCCTTGAATTAATGATTTCAGTTCTCATGGTGGTTCTTGGGGAGTCGTTCCTTAAACTTTATTTCGGAGCATCCTATGCTGGTGCATTTATTCCACTTATTATCATTCTTCCTGGTATCTTTCTTTTTTCATTACAAAAATTGATTTCATCCATCATACTTGGCAAGGGAGATGTGCACTATTTCATTCCCCAAGGAATAGTTTTTTTCATGCTGAATATTGTTTTGAATTACTTCCTCCTGGAATCCATGGATATTGTCGGGGCAGCACTTACCAAGACTATCGTTTACTCTGGTAATACCTTCTTCTTCCTTTTACTTGCAGGGAAAACCGGGTTCAACCCAGTAAAGAATATCAAGTTTGTCCACATTTCACTTGCCATCCTACCCGTGTTTGGAGTCTCATTTTTGCTTTCATGGTTCATTCCAGGGCAGTTACTCCAATTCATCGTGATCCCCGCTGTTGGATTTTTCGTGTATGCAATCCTGCTCCTAAATCTCAAAATAATTACACTTGATGAAATCGAAAGAATTATTGAGAACCTGCCAAGCGAGATGCATGCATTTGTGAAGCGGATATATAGCCGGATAAAGCCCATTGCCTTGATTCTTATTCTAAGAAAATGACAAGCGTTCAGTGAACCTTTACATTATCACCACGCTTCATGACCGTTTCCTTTGAAAACGCGGCGAATAGACCCAAGCATACCGATAGGGCTATGGCACTATACAAGAAAGCTGGAAGCGGGCCGTAAATTTCCCATAGCAGCCCAAAAATGATGGTCTCGGGAATGGATACAATACCAATTAATCCATAATACAAACCGTAGGCTTTTCCCTTCTTGGTAGCCGAGAGATCCGATACCATCGCTCTTGCTGTTGGATCCACCATACCTGCATGTACTCCAAAAATCAGGAATGCTACGGGAATGATAATCAATGGCACCAGCGTTGCCGGATCCCACGGGAGTGCAAGCAAGATTGTCGTAATGATCAATACCAAAAGGCCAATGATGATGATACGTTTCCTTCCAATCTTGTCCGATAATTTACCCGCTTTCAATGAGACCAAGGCATAAACGATGTTAAACAACGCGTACATCAAGAGAACCCATGCCGATGGCAAGAAATCTCCCGCTCGTGCTATAACAAACCCCGTGTTGAGAGAGGCAAACTCTATCAACGCGAGTAACGAGACCGTCCTTAAAAGCTGTTTCGTGATTTTCCCTTCGAATGCTTCATTGGAAATACCTTTATTGGATTCTTGACGATGCTGGGAGTCTTGAGTTTTTCCCGCATCCCGTGATGGCTCGTCCCCTTGTTCCACGTCCTCGACGAAAAGTAAGACGACGACCGCGGCCAGCCCAGGGAACAATGAAAGTAGGATGATGGACGGTAGTTTTATGGATAATAGCACCAAGATCATCGCCACTAATGGTCCAAGGACGGCACCAGTTGTATCCATGGCCCTGTGCAATCCAAATGATGTGCCGGAGTTCTTGCCAGCATGGTAGCCTATCAATGCATCCCGAGGTGCCGTGCGTATACCCTTTCCTATCCGGTCACCTGCTTTAAGGAAAAATACAGGAAGCGGGTGTTGCTGCAAGCCTATCAACGGTTTCGAAATCAAGTTGGAAAGTGAATACCCGGCAATTACCAAGCTTTTCCTCCGGCGCAATTTCTCAGATAACCATCCAGAGAATCCCTTGATGAGATTCGCAATGGCATCAGTGATCCCGAATAGTGAACCGAGGACAATGTATGTGCTTCCCAGGTAACTTAGGATGAATTCGGGAAGGATTGCTTGGATCATCTCGGATGACATGTCGGTGAATAATGATGTCAACCCAAGCAGGAAGATAGGGAGAGAAACGCCCAGCACTACTTTCTCTGAATCTGAATTACTCCGTATTGATGCCATGGCATGGATCTAGCTTCCACCGCTTTTGAATGCAATCATTTGGATGCCAAGGTTAATGCCACCATTTTAGTGGTCCTATCTTGATCTTCGTGACATCATCATTGGAGCGATAAATCGCCTTGACAATGCATAAAGCCTTAAGAGCTTCCCAGCCTGGTGTCAAGTACGGTATCTCCTCCAATATCCAAGCCGCGAAACCCCTGAACGAGCCGATGATTGCCAAGAAGCTTGCACGAGGTGGGTTTACCTTCACATTTTTCAATCCCATGTACTTGACCTTCGCGTACATGGAGAACAGGTACTTTGCCTTGATCGTGCCGCGTTCACCGCAAAAAGTCCAGTAACAATTTTGCCTTGATGGCTTGGTTACCTGTGACCCAAGGATGGTGGCAATAGCTCCTGAATCGAATTTAACAACACCCGCGGCATTTTCCTCCACCTCAACTCCGATATCACCGTACTTCTTCGTGTTACATTCCCCGCTGATGGTGCTCGGTTTGCCAAGGGCCCAAGCCAAGATATCGATAGCGTGAGACGTGTGGGTAATCAGTGTTCCACCGCCGCTGGTTTCCCATTTCTTGTGCCAAATGCTTTTTTCAAAGTAGGCTGGATCACGATACCATGGCACGCGCACGGCCGCGTGGTAAATCTCCCCCAGATTCCCATTCTGGATGGTTTTCACCATAGAATGCAATCCCTTGTCATAGCGATATTGATAATTTACCCCGAATTTCAATCCTTCCTTCTTTGCAAGATTACAGAGCATTAATCCATCCTCCACATTCGTGGCAATGGGTTTCTCGCAAAATACATGCTTGCCTGCTTTCAATGCCTTGGATACCAAGTCAACATGAAGGAAATGTGGAACAGCCAAGTACACGGCATCAATATCACCTTTGTCAAGCAAGGCATCAAAGCTTCCGTGGTGCTCCTTTATCTTGTGTTTCTTGGCGAATCGAGTTGCCAACTCGATATTAGTATCCGCACAAGCAACGAAATCTATATTTTTAATCTTGGCAAATTTCCTCGCGGTCATAACGTTCTTGGAGACCATCCCGCATCCCACGATTCCCATATTTACCTTATCTACCATGATTATCACGTACAATTCATGTAATTCATTATCTTAGTCATTAGAATGTATATCATGCATCTTATAGTTTGCTTTCCCTGGTGAGAACGCGATCAAGTCGATTATCCCGAAACGGACTTGCAATTCAAGGTAGTGACTGCCATGAAGGGGATGGGTATTTCTCCTAGTGGGACGGAGCTGTCCAAGTCTGCAACCCTGAAAAATTCAGCTTGCATGGAAGAAGTTTAAAACCGTGAGCCAAGATGTCACTTTTCAACTTGTATTCTTCCCCTATTCTCGAGAGAATGACGGCAGAGCCCCCTCCTCCTGCACCGTTCACTTTAAAACCAAGTGCATCATGAGTCATTGCAATTCTTTCTAGTTCCACTATTCGATCATTGGTGACTTCTGGATGGAGTTGTTTCTGTGCATTCCAGTTCTTATTCATGATCTCACCAAACTGGTCTAAATTGTTAGTGTGAATTGAATGTACTGCTTCCCTTGGGCATTCTTTCAAAATCTCGAAGGCTTCCAAGATGGTTTTATCCCCCGCATTGAAATTCTTGATAACGGCTTCATGTATCTTGCTAGAACTCCTGGAACCAAGATAAACCAGGATCATTTGCTGTTCTAATTGCCACGCGAAATGAGGCTGCACATCAATTTGTGAGATCTTCACTCGTGGATACTGAATTTCCATGTAGTTAAATCCACCAAAGCTTGCGGCATATTGATCCTGCACGCCGCTTTCCAAGTCCAACTCTCTCGTTTCAAGCTCATGTGCCATCTCGGCAATCTCGTGCTTCACGTGATACGCGTGCTGCATGCTCGATAACGCACCTAAAAGGGATACTACGATGCTGGCACTGGTTCCAGTTCCACATCCTGGTGGTGCATCAGATCGAGCAAAAATATCCATTCCTAATTCTATTCCAAGGATTTTAACAGCCGCTTTCAGTAGGTCTAATGTTCCATCATACTCGATTGCCCTGTACTCCTTTATCGTCGTCGAAAGATCCAGGTTCTCCGAGATAATGCGTATTATTTTTTCATGAGTCTTGGGTTGAATCCTTATGTAGCTATAAAGATCCACGCAATAATTGAATACTGCACCGGAATTGCAAAACCACGTGTCTGTCCATCCACCGATATCACAAACTCTCACCGGGGCTCGAGAGAAATACAATTGGGTCATGTTTCACACCGTTTCTCATCATTTCATAGAGGAAAATATCTCTACATGCTTCTCTGCATACTTTTCCCAAGTATATTCTTGCTTGATGATATCCGCACAAGCTACCCGTTGGTTTGCCCAATCATGGTGGATTGCTTTTTCGATAGCCTTGGCAATTTGTTTATCATAATCTTCCTCCACGGGCCTGTCAGAAAGGCGATCAAACCAATGCTGAAGGCGTTTTCCTGAATCCCTCCCGAACGGTGATACGGTAATTCCAAAATTCAAGTGCTTGACCACTTCAGAAACACCACAAATATCAGAAACCACGACCGGGGTTCCAGAGGCCATGGCTTCCAAGGCAACCAATCCAAAACCTTCCAATTCCGAAATTGAAGGTAACACGAGTAAATCAGATTCATGATAAAGTTTTTCAAGTTCCAAGTCAGAAACACGACCAAGAAATGCAATATCGTTAGCCATGGATGACCGTGCCACCATTTTTTCGTAATGCTCCTTTAATGCACCAGATCCAATGATTTTCAGCTTGAGATTGATGCCAGTTGTATCCACATGCGGAATAGCTTTCAATAACCATTCCAATCCTTTATATTTGTGAGCATCATCAAGCACGGATACGAAGAGAATCTTTTTTTCATCCACATGTAATCCCCTAGGCCGTTTATCCATGTTGAAACGCTTGGTATCCACGCCGTAATGGATGGGATGTATTTTTGAACGAAGTTTACCCCTGAAATACCGATTCTTGAAAAGAGTGCTAGAAACGATGATGCTGGATGCTCGATTTACCATCATCTTCGTGGCAATACCAAGCAAACGATATGCTAATTTTTCAAGACGTGAACCATACACTTCAAAATTGTGAATGGTCAGGATCATTGGTGCAGGATTCATTCTGGCAAAAAAGGCATTAATCTCGGCAACTCCTTGATGTGGCACGTGGATATTAATAACATCAGGATTAATCTTCGCCATGGAAGTAGCAAGTGACAAAGAGATTGGCACGCTCTGTTTTTTCATCAAAAGACGTTCGAGCTTGAGCGGGATGCACGGGTATCGATATACTACATGCCCGTGTAGTGCTTCACGGGAAGGGAGATTGTTCTTTCTCCTGTATCCTAAATCGCGTGTCGTGTGTATGGATACATCATGATCTAACTTAACGAGTGCATTACTCAATTGCAAGATGGCATTTTCAACACCACCAAGGCGAGGAAGGTAATAGGTGCTGTAAATATCAATATTCATGCCATACCACTTTCCAGTTTTTCACTTTACTTGATGTAACAACCAATTGTACATGGCATTTAGCCGTTTGACGCACTTTTCCCAAGTAAATTCCTTAGAGAATTCCTTGGATGCGCGTGAACGTTTTTCCAGTTCTTTATCAGTAATAGAGCCAATTTCCGTGAAAATCTTGGTGAGGGAATCAAAATCGCCAGTTTTAAAGATATATCCGGTTTCGCGTGAAAGATTAGACACCCCCGCCAGGTCACTGGTTATTGGCACGCACCCGCCTGCCATCCCCTCTAATGTCACTAGTCCAAATGCTTCAGAAGCTGTAATACTTGGAAGGATGATGAAATGATGCGATGCATACAATTCTAACAGTTTTTTATCAGGGACGAATCCGAGCAGCTTGACATGTGGACTATCTTTTGATAATCTTTTCAATTCGCTGTACAGGACGCCCTTACCTGCGATATTTACAATCATGTCAAATTGCTTTGCAACTTTAACAAGCAAGTGCAATCCTTTATAATGCTGCAATTGGCCAACAAAAAGGATGGACCTAGGTTGTTTTGAAAAATCTCTTATCGATTGGTTCGTGAAAAATTTCTTATTGACTCCCAATGGGGTAATGAAATAGCGTTTCGCGTGTGCTTTCCTTGTTTTAGCATAATCGGCTGACGTGAACGTTGTAATATCGCATAATTTTAGCAAATATGAATGAAGCTTGTTGTAGATCTTTTCGAATAAGCCACCCATGTAATTCTTAGAATTATTAATAGAACTGGAGATTGCATCGCAATGATAGGTATAGATTACCTTCTTCCTGAATAATTTAAAAATTAAAATGCACATTTCGGAGAAGAAGGGAGAATTTCCATAAATATGAACGATATCATAATTTTTCTTCATGAATAGCAATTTTGGAACAATAAGGCTAAATTTTATCTTGTTAATTCGCAGGGTTGGAGCATCTTGAGTACTAATGACTTGGAGATCATGGTTGAAATTTATTAGAAAATTATGCACGATTTCTCCTATCGACCGGGCAAATCCCGTCTTCACTGGAGGTTTTTCGGTAATGAGTTGCAGAATCCGCATTTGTCTCAACTTCCCTGGTAATACTCAATTGTCTTCAACAAGCCTTGTTCTAATGTATGACGTGGAATCCAACCCGTGAGGGACTTAATTTTTTGAGCATCACACGTGAGCTTATTGATTTCGATCTTACTCTTACGAAACCTTTCCTTCTTAAAAGATAATTGCAGATCATGGCCAATTAGTTGGATGATCTTCTCTGCAAGCATTTTTACACTTATTCCCTCATCATTTCCCACATTGAATATTTCTCCCACTGCTTGATCCCTCGCATCTACCAATAACAAGATAGCTTCAATGAAATCATCAATGAATGTGAAATTTCTAACAGGATACGGATTTCCCAGCATTATATCACTGCTTGCAAGTGCTTGGTTAATGATGGTAGCTATCAGGAATCTTTCATCTTGAAATGGCCCATATAAGTTGAAGGGTCTTATCATGATGATGGATAACCCGTACATTTCAAGATAGCATTTGCTAATATCCTCAACCATCGATTTTTGGATGGCATAAGGGGTATTACCGTTTAGGGGATGATGTTCATTTATTGGCAGGTACTCTGGTTTTCCATAGACTGAGGCTGAGGAAAATGCCAAGAGTAATGGTTCTTGGCTTGAAAGGCGAGCTATTTCGCAGATGTTGATGAATCCCTCGCAATTAACCTTGAACGATTTCCGTGGTTCTTTTATGGAGGTGGGAATATCGGATAATGCAGCCAAGTGTATAATCAAATCATAATCTAATGAGGATTCACGAAGGGCTTCATAATCCAATATATCGAGGGTATCCTGCTTGAAAAAGGACTTGGATTCAATAATGGCCTGCAGCCTCGGTGGAAAGGGACCCCTATGAAGTAAATGAACGAGATCCATTCCCTCTTGCGAACTATAATGTAATACAAGATTTTTTCCAATGAATCCCGAGGCACCAGTTATTAAGACTCTTTTTAATCCCATTATCATACATTAACTCGTGTTGGTTTTACCGAGAGTAATACCTTATCATGTCCTGGATGGTTTTCCTGAGATCAATTTCTGGTTTCCATCCTAAACGATCCCTCGCTTTACGTGCATCACAAATAAGTACCATCACATCAGATTTTCGGTACCTGTGTTTATCTTGCTCGATGCTCACCCGATCACCAACATTCCCTAGTTCAATGGCTAATTCTGCAACCTCTTTAATCGTGTATCCTTTGCCGGTTCCAAAATTATACACGTCGCCCAGATCACCCCTCTCGATTGCTAGCATGTAACCACGGATGATATCCCTTACGTCTGTAAAATCCCTGATGGGTTCCAAATTACCGAGAGTGATGGTATCGGTCTCTTTCGTGATTGCGTGTGCAACAGATCGGGTGATGTGACTCAATACAAACTGTGAACCCCGTCTGGGGCCAGTGTGGTTAAAAGCCCTTGTCCGAACAACTGGAATCCCATAGTTCTTGTAATGGGTGAAGCACATTAGATCTCCTGCAACCTTTGATAGTGCATAGGGTGATAAAGGTCTCAATGGATTTGTTTCCTTGATAGGGATCTCCTGCTCAAGAACCAGGCCATATTCTTCAGAAGATCCTGCAAACTGCATGTGTTCTACGGACTCTGTCAATCGAATTGATTCGAGTACATTTGCTGTTCCCATGATATTGTAGGAATACACTTCCATGGGCGCAGTAACACTTGAGGGAACAAATGATTGGGCACCAAGATGAAAGATGACATCTGCCTCGAAATCTCTAATTGCGTTCACAATAGATGTAAGATCGATGAGATTCCCACCATAAAGCTTGATATCACCTTTCTCCAGGTGATCTCGAATATTTGGAAAATGTGGGACGGCGTGCCTTCTAACCAATCCAGATACTTTTGCTCCAAGTGTCACTAGTTTTTCAGATAAATAGCTTCCAACAAAACCATTTACCCCCGTGATGAAAACTCGTCTACCGTTCCAGAATTCAGGGTCTATCTTTTTCATTAATGATCTCACTCTATTGATATGCGGGATATTCCCAATTTAGGAATCCTCCATCAATTCATAACCTGCTGAATTGATTACGATTGTGAGGTTTTAATATAATAAATATTTTTTTGGATTATCCATTAATGGAGAAGTCAGCAACGTGAATAGAAAAAGCCGTGAATAAAAAATGAAGATAGCAATCATCCACGCGAATTTAGCAAGGGTTGGGGGTGCAGAAAACTTGATTATTTGGTATACATCAACCTTGGTAGAGCGGGGATATGATATCACGCTGATTACTGGAAAATATGATAAATCACTCTGGGATGATA
>WJJB01000482.1 GCA_014729935.1 Candidatus Bathyarchaeota archaeon
ATTCCTGCTGCCATGTCATGCCAATTATCTGCATAAAGCTTGATCACGTGGTACTGGGGTGAGAGCATGATTTCTCCATCCACCCTGGTGAGGATCAACCCAAGGCAATTGACCAGCTGCGCGAAATTCGCCAGTGTAACTAGCTTGGCATGGCGGATGAAAGCATTTAAAACCAGCGCGCTCCAAATGCCTTCGGTGAACGTGAAGAATGGTTTATCAGCCTTGCATGCCTGTCGCCACTGGGACCACACGTTCCATTCATCCACGGCAATCTTGCAAGCAGGCGCTCTGGTTTTCGGTGAGGCAATCCTGATATCCCGTTCCGCGCGCTTGATGATTGCTTCCAAGAATCTTACTGAATTTACTTCCATGCAATATCCCTTCTCGTTTCTCGGGATGGCATCATTTAAAAACATGAATCGGAGGAAATTGCCATTTCCAAAATACCAATGAAGTGATAGCCAATCCACGAAGCCCTCGCAACCGGAAACCACGCCTTGATTCCAACTGGAATCATTTGGCTTTCCCACAGCCACTAATTTGATGCTTGGGTCCACGATGCGCATTGCATGGGCAAATTCCAAGTACCTGTTCACGTATTCCTTTACATTGCGAGTGAATCCCTTCTCCCAGAACCCGTAGATCTCGTTACCAATACCCCAGATTTTCACGTTAAATGGCTCGGGATGGCCATGCTTCTTCCGCAGCCTGCCGTATCTCGTGTTTTCACCTGCATTAGCATATTCCACCCAATTACTTGCTTCTCGTGGAGTCCCCGTCCCGAAATTCACGTTTATATATGGTTCTGCTCCTACATCTTGGCACAGTGCAAGGAACTCCATCGTGCCGAAATGATTCCTTTCCAACGGTCCCATCCTGCACAAGAGATTCTTGATCCCCCCCCATGATTCATTCCTTCTCGTGGGCCGGTAAATCCTGGAGCCAATTCCATCTTTCCAGTGATAAGTATCGCTGAAGCAACCTCCCGGGTACCTGATAACGGGTGGACGTAAGGCTTTGAGAGCCTCTAGCACGTCAACTCGAACCCGCTCAAGGTGCGGCTTGTTAGATAAGGGAACACCGGGTTTGTCGTAACACCAGATCCCATTTTCAACGCATGCACCGAGATGCTCGATGAAATGCCCAAGGATGTTTCTCGATACTGGTGCCATGCTTGAATCCCACGTGATCCGTACGCTAGCTTTGCACATTGTATCCATTTTCCTCGTCCTGCATCGTCGGCAATAACATGAGAGTCGGTGACGCTTGCCATTGATTTAGATCACCACGAAATGGTGCGAGTTCTCGATCTGCCGGTATTTCTTCGTATTGTCTTGAAAGTATTTAATGTCCTTGTCGACGGTTCCTGGAATGCCCCGCCCCGCGCGTGGCGCGATGGCCAAAGCATGATAGCGGAGCCATGAATCGCTTCAATCGAGACCAAGGGCTCAATCTCCCCCTTGCTATTTGGGCCATGGAAATTTCGGTGTTCTTTTTTACAAGAATCTGAAACCGTGTACGGTAGAACGTAATAACTCTACATGAAGCCGTATCCTACAATCCTGGTATTCTTCCAAGGAACCCCCATTCCTCCAAGCTAGCTGGTGCCACGTCTCATAATGCCCTGGGATCCTGCAGTCATCGATTGAGAATCCTGGCAGGTATTTCCCGGTAAACTCGTCTTGGATGCCGATTCTCGCGTGGCCTCCAGGGGGTGCATCGAGATTGATCTCTACCGATGAACCAGAGAAGCGGAAGGGTTGGGTCCAAAATGAACCTTCAGGGCAAGCCTTGATTCCCGTGAAACCATCCTGTCGCCATTTCGCCAAGAATACCTTTCCCTTCCGGCTCCCTGGGATTCTCGTTTCATTATGGAAGTATCCCGGCACGCCAACGGGTAAGTTCCACGTTCCATCGGGCAAAGTGATGATCCCGTGTCCAAGGTACACGCCACCTTGGAAGATTTTACGCTGGGATGGATCAAGTATCGGATTAATGGGCAACCGGTACCAGTGGGTTGTGTCCCTGCTTGCCCTCATTTCTACTTGCAGGTCGTCTTTGGATCGGCGGTATATGGTTGGCATCAAGATGGAAGCATTTTGTGCCCCGGGCCATTGATGGAAACCATTGGTATACCAATCATGGTCAGGTGGAAAGTTTGGATCGGAAACAAGTACCGGGGTCAAGTTTTTCCAACGGGAGAAATCGGTGGAGGTCCCCTGGTATACTTGCCTGCGATTGTGCCACCATGATCGAAAAAATCCAATGTAACATGCAAGGTTATCGTTCCACTCAATGATGGTTTGCGTGTCAGCCCAGCATGGTTCCTTCACTATGGGGTCATCGAGCAAATGCCATCGCAACCCGTCGGGAGACACGGCGCCATGGCATCGTCGTCCCCGTCCCTCGGGATCTGGTGCAGTATAGACGAGCTTGTACCGCTCATCATGCTTGCAAGACGGGTTGGAATCCTTGAAGACGTACAAGCCATGCAAGCCATGTCCCCTTGGATGCATGGCAGGGGTGAATAAGATGTTGTTTTCCAAGGTGCCGTTCCATTCAACCAATCCAACATCAGGTTTTTCCCAGTGCATACCATCGTGGGAAATGGCGTGGCAGAGGAAACTCGTCCCATCGTTTTTATAATCGGGAAATGCTTCATACCACACGCGGTACCTACCATCATCTTCTTGAACCATTGAAATGTAAGCACCGATGAAATCAGCTTCCCATGGTTTATCCGCTTCCAAGATAGGGTCAAGGGTTATCCATGGCTTCACATTCACGATCTTTACTCCCCTTGGCATCTTTTCTGGAGCCTTCCCTCGCGCCTTGAAGCCGTATCCTGCATCAACATGCAACCAATCCACAAATACCATCTTCTCGCCCCTAGCGAAAGAGAATTTTCCAACCTGCATGGGTTCCACTTGTACCTTCTCGCACCATGCACTTAAATAGGTTAAACAATTCAAAGGTAGCAAAATCTTTTTTGCCCCCTCCTCCCTTCTTGATCCAAGTGATAACTGGGATGACAAGGAATTTAACCCACAAGGAGCGCATATTGGCAGCGGTAAATCACGAGAAATCAGACCAAGTACCCACGTACGGGTTTAAAGTGGAGCCTGGGTTCACCAAGGCATGGGACCAGGCACATGAAGTTGATGATGATAACTGGGTTCAATTCCGTCAAGACCAAACGATATTGGTTGAATTGGGCGTGGATGGTACAACCGATCCCGGTCTCGGGGACCGCCCGGATCCAGAATTCGATTTCGAGCCATTTTTCATCGATGATGACATGCTCGTGGGGCCAAATGGACGTGTCACGAAGATTGCGAGCGGTGGTCGTCATTACTATCAGGACGGCTACTGGACTTCACTTGACGTGCGGGAACAATTCCCCCCCAAGATTCCACAGGATCAGGCGGTATACGACGAGTTCGAGAAATTCTACAAGAGGGAGGTGCTGGAAAAGGACAAGATATTCGTCTTCCCCATCATCAATGGGTTCCACGAGGGCATTTGGCTCAGTATTGGTTACGTGGCATTTGCCAAGGAAATTCGGAAGCCAACCGGACTCTTGGACTCGTTGGTCGATGAGCTCTTTCATGTTAACATGGAAATCTGCAAGCGGATTCTGGATATTGACAGCGAGATAATCATTGCATTTACGGATGATATTGCCTACAAGGGGAATCTTCTCTTGTCGCCAAGAGCTTTCAGGCGTTTCTACGCACCAAGGTATAAGCAAATGTTCGATTACATCCACAAACGGGGCGGGAAGACCATGATACACACGGATGGTGATATCTCTCCTTTACTTCCCGATTACGTTGATATCGGGCTTGATCTACTTCAAGGTTTAGAACCAATTGCCGGTGTGGATATCATCGAGCTAAATGAGAAATATGGTGATGATATCGCGTGGAATGGAAACATTGATGTCTCCAGGTTGCTTTGGAAGGGCACACCTGCTCAAGTGCGAGAGCAATGCAAGAAGGTTATAAATGCAGTGGCTCCCTCCAATAATCTCGTGTTTGGTCCTTCGACCGACATCATGTCATTCCATTCCGTCGAAAATATCAAGACCCTGTACGAAACGGCGAGAGACTATGACATGGAAAGCCATCAATTTAATCGAGGGAGTCCCTGAGCATCATGAGAAATAATGAATCCAATTCCAAGTATTTTCGAGCCATTATCTTCGATCTCAATGGCACCGTCGTGGAGATATACAAAATATCTGAATATATGAAAAACTTGGAAGCTATCACCGAGGCACTCGGGTTGGAAAAGGAGCGTTTTAGAAGGGCGTGGAAATACTCGTGGGAGGAATACCCGTATGGTGATTACCCCTCGGTGGAAGCCCGGGTGAAGTCTGCCATCCATCATTATAACGAGGGTGGTGTCATTCCCCCCATCACTGCAGATGCGATCACCAAGGCGTCAAATATCAGGATGGAATATATTGCGGGGCAACAACGTAAGATACGGGAAGGTGTCTTGGAAGCATTTCAGTGGGCGCTGGAAATGGGCTACAAGCTTGGCATGGTGAGTAATTGCAGCATTGAAACGGCACTCGCGTGGAAAGAAAATCCCATGGCAGCCTACATACCCGATCCAACATTCTCTTGCATGGTCAAGATAAAGAAGCCAGATCCAGAGATCTTCCTCAATGAGTTGAATAAGCTTCACGTGAACGATCCAGAACGATGCGTGTACATTGCCGACGGGGATGATAAGGAATTTGATACTGCTACCGCCCTTGGTATGGAAGTCGTGCTGGTCAAGTATGACCTTGAAGACGTATTCAGGCATGAGCCATTCCCGGAAATTGACACGGTTTTGGATTCATTCTCCAACTTCCCTACCTTGATTAATGAGCTGGAACGGAGAAAGAAGAAATGAGAAATGGTACCTTAGCTTGCATGCTCGAGAGCCGAGAACACGATGTCATCAACATATTCACGTCCTTGGTCCTCTTCCTCGATGAAATACAGGTCCAAAATGGATTCAAGTATCCCGGTGATCCGCAGTTCCCTGAGGTGTAGGTTCATTGCAGGATGTTATTTCGTGCAAGCTCATATCAAATTAATCGGAAATACCTGAAATTAACCTATAAAACGACACCAGCTTTTTTCATTGATATATATATGTTCAATGATCAATCTGCAATCTCTTGCCACGTGCTCCCACAAGCATTCCATGCCATAGCTTCCAGGGTTCCTGAATCGTCATATTTTTATATCACGATTACACGAACGTAACCTAAGCATGTTGCATGAGGTTGCGTTCATCGTGTACGTCTCCTGTTTTTTCCTTTACAGGCTCCTGCTGTATTACTGGACATGCAAACCTCGCTCGTGCAGGTTAACTTTGCGCGAGGAGGTGTATTCCCATTGGGTCGAGGAACGCCTGACAGGTAAAGGGAACGACGTGTTCATCGGCATACATGCGCTGCGAAACCTGATCATGGCGAATTCTGTATTCGTTTCTGCCTTGCTAATCTTGCTCGGGATCATCATAGGGTTTTACCAGGAGGATTCCTTCAATGCCAATCAAACTTTTTTCGGATTAGAGGGCGTGTCTCTCGGCTTGGTGCAGGTGATTACGAACGTCGGGATCATTTTCATCTGCTTGTATCACTTCATCATGACCATCAGGTTGGCGGCAAGGACCTCCATCCTGCTCACTTCAAATCCAGGAAAAACCGAGGGGGGCGTGGATCTCACGAAGGAAACTTTTTTGAGTGCTCAACGAGATTGGATGCACGGGATAAGGGGGATCTTTTACATGATCGCTGCAATCGCTTGGGTGCTTAATCCCGTGTTCTTCCTGCTGGTAACGATTGCCATAACAGTGTATATCCTCCTGAAGGACCTTCGCGTATGATGTTGCTTTTGATGGGCTCGTTATTTGACTAGCTCCAAGATCTCTCCAGGTAGTAGGAGCAACAGGTCCGAGAGAGAGATAGCAGTCTTGCGAGAGACCAGCGGTAGCAGATCTTCCAAGGGGAACGGATCCGGTATTTGCCCCGAGTGGATGAGGGTGGTTATGCCTTCGAGAATGGTGATTTGGCGCCTTGTCAGGTTCTTATTCAAGGTGCTTGGTATATCACGGAGGGTCCATTTCATGTTCACCTGATTCAACGGGAGTGGCGTGAAGGTGTCGTGATAGAGCTGCACGCCCTGCTTGGAAAACGCGTCCAAGTCTCCCTTGAAATGAGTTAACTCGGATTGGAAATGATTTTCGAAAATACTCACGAACCGTGCCACCCGGTTCATGATGTCTTTCGACAATTCTCGAATGGAATGTAAAATCACCTTGACCATGGTTCCGTGCGCGATGCAAAGATTCAAGGCACCATAACGGATTTTTTCCACCGTCTGCACGGCATCCAAGTCGCTAATGAATACTTGACTCCGCAGGATGTCGAGCACCTGTATCATGCCCGAGATCAAGGAAACATTCTCCAAGCTGCCGAAGCCCCTTGATTTATTCGGAAGGTGGGAGAAGATAGGTTGTCCTTCGTAAAGTACAAATACCTCCAAGATGCCCATCAATTCCTCGATGAGATAATGGGTGTCATGGTAATCCGCGTTCACGTGACGCAGGTTTAATGAATGCACGAGGCGTTTTGCATCGACCAAGGTCATTTCGAAATCCTGCAAGAGTTGATTCAAGTTCAAGGGTTGGTAATACTTGGCAAGGCGTGCTTTCAATCCGGGCACGCTTTCCGCCATGGTATCGATATCTTCCCATCCTGTTTCTTGATCTCCCTCCGGTTGTTCCCACGCATCGAGCACGCGTTTTGCGACGGCTGGGTCTACGCCCCGTTCCACGAAATGTTTCCGGGTGTACCCGTGAAACCCGTGATTTGCAAATTCCCTCGTGACTCTTCTATAGGCTTCGTCGGCGATAAGGTATTTCAATCCCCGTGGTATATTCAAGGAAAGATAGCCAGGTAGATGCCGCTTCAATGATTTGAAAACAGACTTGATGCGCACTCCCGATATTCTCTTTCCACTTCCATTATGGAAAGAATTAATTGGTTTCAACATCTCGATGATGACTTCAGTGATGACTCGTTTCCCATCGAACGTCCCACCGGGATTCCATTCAACATAATGAATATCCGGTGGGGTGAAATGCTTGCCCAGGTAATTTTTCAAGGCAATCATTCCGATGTATGGAACCTTTCTAGCATCAAAAGAACCCCCATGGAGCCCGATGAGAAGGATTGGCGGGCAACAATGCTTCTTCTCCAATATCGCCTGCAAGTAGGGAATGAATTTTGCGAAAGTACTGGCATCATCCAAGTCAACAATGATGCAAACGCAATCGGTGGTGCTAAATTCAGGTGGGGTCACGATATGCTCCAAGCTGGCTCTTTGCACCGCAAAGGCTTTAATTAATACATGATGCTCCTCAAGATTAAAGGGATAATAGAATAATTGCCTTCCTGGTGAAAGGCTAATATTCCCGTCAAAGAAATTCGAAAAGAACCTTTCCAACAGTGGCCTGCCACTACCGATAAACATGAACGTGAATACTCGTTTTCCGCCGTGACCATGGTCTTCAGGAGCGCATGTCATGGAGCTTGACCTCTTCCGAAGGAATCAAGTAATAAAACAAGCTAGAATTAAAAAACCAGCGGTCCGGAAAACTCGTTCGAGATGAATCAATTTTCAACCCATGAAATCTAGCAAAATTATTTATAAATTGCAAATGGTAAGTTGGTAAAAATGCAACAATTCGAAACATTCTTACCGATACTGATAGTAGGCGGGAGTCTCGTGTTGATCTTGATCACGCTTAAGCTTGTTACCGTCTTGCTAGACCGGAAAGGTGGGAAATCCAAGAATAATGAATTCAAGGGCTTGCCATCTCCCAAGGCAAGATTTGCTTCATTGGGGCGCGATTCGAAGAAAGATGATACTGGAAAAGGAGAGCCGGCGGCACTTGGCTTTTCGGCTGAAGCCAACAGTGTCAAGGTATCCCGCTGTCGGAATTGCGGGTGGGAACGTAATGATCCGGGCTCGGAATATTGTGGAAATTGCGGTAATCGCTTGAATTGAATAAATGCAGCTAGAGAAAGGGCATTGCTTTTTTCACCACGTTTTCTAACTCGAAATCTGCCATGCCTATGCTCGTGATGTTGGCATCGAACAATAGGTTGATGATCACTGGTCCCTTGTATCTATTAGAGTAAACCACCTGTGAGACGATCATTACAGTACCAGCCTGATATATGAGCTTTGGATTTCTAACCTTGCGAGCTTGACTGGTCGCCTGGGCTCGAATCTCCACCTCCCGCAATGTTTGATGGAGGAATTCATTCGGCATATTTGAAAATAGAATCTCACCTTGCATGGAAAGCAATGCACCCGCGACGATTTCGCCCTCATCGCGTTCCTTTTCCATGATGTCCCTTAGCGCGCTGATTTCAATCTCGGTGTAATCATCGCTGAAGGAGGCAACCGATGCAACCTTCTTGTCCAATTCCGGGTTTTCAATGATGAATTCCACGTTGGAACACTGGTTCTTATCAATAAACGAGAAAAATGCCTTGAGGAGTAATTTCAATCGCTCCTTCACGAGGAGGATCGAAGCCATGTTGCTCGTGATCAGGATAAACGTGAGACCACACTCGTTATCTTGCTTGAAGAAGAATCGTAGATTTCCAATTTCCAGCACGTTCAATTCCTCTTCTATGACCAACCTGGAAAAATCCAGAATTGCAGTGAAAAAAGATGAAACGAGGGTTGTATCAGTTTTTTCCAATTCCTGCGTGAAATGCTGGTTATATACAGGGATACCTCCTTTTTTCAGGACATAGAGAGCATGGATTCTCATATCATTCACCCGTGGTTCCCGACTTGATCTCACTTAGCACTTCCTTGGTTTTATCGATATTATTCAAGATCTTGATGGCAGTTGAGTTGTACGAAAGGATCATGAAGGATTCAGTAACCGGAATAAGGTAAAATTGCATATCAGAGTTATAATAAAATTTAACTACCTGCACGCCACCCCCGACTTCTGGTGGAATGAAATCAAGTTTTTCAAACCTGCTATAGAATTCCGCACCCTTGGCTGCAAATATCTTGAGCTGGCGGTCGGAGAATGACGTGCGTTGTTGATCCCGTATCGTGAAAATGTCTCTCCCCTTGATATTCCCCGAAATCCCCACTAGAATGAGGAATTCCGAATTCGATTTCTTTAAGAGCGTTTCCAGCTCGGCTTCCAATTTTTCCAACTGGGGGAGGTCCCTCTTGGTAAATAACCGGTTCCATAATGACATGTCGATGCAACACGTGGTTAATGCTTGGTTGAATTATCACTGCCTATCCAACCGCAGTGCATTCTTCCTTCATCGACCAATGCTATAGCGTGTACTGGTCTAGCCAGGTCTCCAGAAGCGTGACGTCGCGTGGTTCCCGCGGTAGATGATTCGATGATTATAATGTTTCGTTCTTCTATAAGGATTGGCAGCGTTTTCGTCTCGCTCGTGAAGGATGCCACGTTCGGGATCCTTCCATTCAGGAAATGCTTGCCGCACCGCTTGCAATAGTAATCCACGGCGCTCACGAGATCGAACCACGAGAAGGTTAGCGTGACCTTCTTATCGATGGAAGCAAGCCTATCCCAGGCATATGGATAGAAAAAGGTGATTTGAAGTTGCTTGATTCGATGAAAAAAGATCAGGACTGGGTTACCTTGAACACGCACGTGTCGCATCCTTCCTTCGAGATCAATTGGTCAGGCAGGTCCATTGCAAACTCTTTCCCTGGAAATGCCTCCTTGATTGCGGTAT
This sequence comes from Candidatus Bathyarchaeota archaeon, assembly GCA_014729935.1. Taxonomy (GTDB): domain Archaea; phylum Asgardarchaeota; class Lokiarchaeia; order Sigyniarchaeales; family Sigyniarchaeaceae; genus WJJB01. The sequence continues at coordinate 9,818 of WJJB01000482.1, forward strand.
CGAGCATTCCCTCAGTATAATGGCAAAAAAAACTCATATCCTTAATGGGAAATCCTGCCTTCTTGTAGGGGCATGCATCAAGGGTGAACGTGAGTGTATTTCCCGAGATATCACACCTCACTGCATCTTCTCCCACCACGGGGGATATCACGTGCTCTATCATCAACTTGCAAAATTCCTCAATGGATTCATACTTTCCCTTGAACCGTCCAACGATTTGCTCACCGACGGATTCACCGACCCTACGGAAGATCATGGTGAGTGCCTCGAATCCAAGAGTTTCCTTGATCTCTTTCAAGCTATACTGGAAGATGTTGGCGATAAATTTCAATTGCATTAACCGCTTGCTTGCCATGTTTCGTTGGTCACCTCACGTGAAGATTTCATTCAACTTGGCCGCGGCTTCTTCTAATTCTAGGCTTATCAGGCCAAGGTTTGGTTCCTGTTTTGTTAACGCTATCAAGATTACCTTCCCCGTGAAAATCAGGAATAGGTTTCCCGTGCTAATCTCGCAGTTCAGGCTGATGAATTCCCCCTTCAATAACTCCTCGGCGGCTCGCTTGGAGACGGAGAACAGCGCGCTTGCCATGCCCCCTAGCAACCGCTCGCTTTTCTTGTCATCGCGAATAGTTTTGCGTAATGACAAGATTACCAGGCCATTAGTCCTGGATATTGCTATATCCTGGATATCAGGTAAACGCTCGTGCAGTTTCTCAAGTAAAGACTTTGCTTCCTCGATTCGACTCATATAGATCCCACCACGAATTGCTTATATTACATACGAGGGAATATCATAAAAAAGTTATAGCATCGATTGGTTTTCTCGCATTTTGCCAATCCTGCATCGATCGAGACTTCAGCTGGGCCCTCGGTTCAAAATTCAGCTAGGCTGGTTCATGTAACGCGGTTGAAAATAATAACCAAGGATCATTCCCAAAATGCATAATTGGGTCGCATTGCAGGATTTATCAAGACGTCTTGGGGGGATTTCTTTTCACCAAGGTTTAATCTCCTCCACCGGGGTGGCATTCCACCCATTACATGCCTTCATTTTCCTGCAGGGGTGCCTGTTCTCCCCATTAGTATTTCCCATCCCACAAGAAGGCATCGCAGCAGGGAAAAGCGGGCAAGCATCTTCTACACAATGACATGCACCATCACGCGGAATTCGTGCGAGGGACATCGACGAAATTCATCCGCGCCAACATGTATTTTCTCGTGTTTTTTATACATTGATCGAATACAACATCAAGCAATCATGGCGGTGCTGGCTCGGATATCAATCGTGGAACGAACGATCTCCACTAGATCTTTCACCATGATGGAAGACGACAAAAAATCCACGTGAATGCAATCCTTCAGAAATTCCCTCCACGTCCCGCGTTTATAAATTCCCGCGCCCTAGCCGTCTCAAGTGACGCGAATCCCGAGAACATGGCGATCTCATCCGATGGACACTACCCGAGAGCACGAAGGAGTGATTGATGGAATGCACGCCCTTGAAAATTTGAGACGCCCATCCTTGCTCACCCTATCACCCTTGCTAGACACAATCCTCTCCTGTGACGCACGTGATTCCCCGGTAACTGCTGGCAGGGCGGGCTTGGTTCCCGGTATCTTGCACTTGCTGGCTGGTCCCCAGGGCTTTCTATCAACCATCTTGATGCGAGCCGCGGTTTCCGCCCAGCGCCCCCCTGTGGAAGGTGGCATCGACGCGACCTGGGTTCATTACATCGAGCTCAATAATGACTTCGATCCATACGTCATCTCGAAAATTGCCCAGGAAAAACGGTTAACCCCCTCACGCGTCCTTGGACGCATTGAAATATCTAGGGGGTTCAACTGGGATCAAGCCGTGGAAATCATTGGACGCTATCTTCCTGCCCGGGTGAAATCCCGCTCGATCGTGCTCATTTCAGGTATCACGACATGGTTCGACCCCGCCAGTCAGGAACACTACAGGGGCTTGCGGGAGATGATTCACGGCTTGAAGCAATGTTTCCACGAGAAGCACGTGTACATGCTCGCGACGGCACCAGTCGCAGATGGCTCCACCTTCAAACCCAAGGGCGGAAATAACCTGACCCATTTCGCGGGGGTGGTGGCCACGTTTTCCTGCAAGCAATTGAATTCCGGAAGCATCGTGACGACTTGCGAGTTGGTCCAGCACCCGTTTCTCCCCAGGCGCGTCAGGGAATCATGGGATCACTCGGGAAACCGGAAGGCAAGGATGGCAAGGGGTTCATCGTTACGATTCACGACACTCGAGGAATTCTTGTAGAAAATGGCGAAATGTGAAACGGTGAAATGATCAAATGGGACGAACAGTGTTATCGTTCAGGCAAGCACTAAACCGGGAAATTGGCACGTGGTCGGAATTCCGGCGCGGGCTCGCCCCGGGGGACCGCGAGCGATTCGATGCATTAATGGACATGTCGAGACACCGCGCGGACGCGGCGAGCCTCGCGGCACGCCCCGTACTATCCGAAGCAATGTTCATGTCCATCATCACCGGCTTGATGGAGAGAATGGATTCCCTCTCATCTCGGCTCTCTGCCTTGGAAGCCAAGGTGGACTCGTTGAACGCTGGCGGGAGGCAATCGGGGTAAACTACCCCTCCCTAACTAACTAAAGGGAGGGGTTTTCCCTTGACGGGAGAGCCCGAGGTTACCAGACCAAGCCGGTAGAAATACCGGCTACGATGGATCGGTCACGATACCCCCGAATGCCGCACAAGTTCGGGGCTCTGTCGCCGGCAGTTAAAAGCCCTAAAGGGTTGCGGGCGGTGCTGCCGGCACGACAAGCCCTTCCATCATCGTCGAGGTGAGGCCGGATTCCGTGTTTGGTTACAGAACACGGATACGCGCTACCCCCGC
>WJJB01000483.1 GCA_014729935.1 Candidatus Bathyarchaeota archaeon
CCTTAAAGGTATTGAATTGGTTCCCCTCGCGGCAGCGCTGGCTAGATTCAACCTGTTCCTTCTTGCAATGGGAGATACCAGGGATTGCTGGAGCGTGGAAACTGGGAATGCCACGAGGTATCACTCTTCAAAAGAAAGCGATAGTTCATCCATGAAGGCGTCGAACAGTTTACCCTTAAAAGTCCTTCCTCGTGTATCCCATGTCCTGATGAATCCACCCTTCACGAAAAATGAGTCCCTAGATCACAAGAAATTTCTCCGAGATCGCCTGTGCAACGGTTTTGAAGATAACGTCCCCGTTCATGGCAGGATGGGTTTATTTGCCTATTTCATCATCCTTGCAGACAGGTTCCTCGATGAGGAAGGAAGGATGGCTTGCATCCTGCCAGCTAGTTTCCTTCGTGTCAAATCATGTGAGAAATTACGCGAATTCTTGTGTGATCGATATGCCATCGAATATATCATCTCTCGCATGGATGAACCGAATTTTTCCATGGACACGGAATACAGGGAAATCATGTTCATGGCAAGGAAGCATGATCAGGGACGAAAACAGGAACAATGGTGCCAGTACATTCTCTTGAATAGATTGCCATCCACTCGCGACCAAGTGGAGCGCTTATGCGCGTCAATCCAAGAAGGTTGCATGGATGATTATGCACGTGCTTGCCAATATTCCCAGGTACGCATGATGGAATCAACCAATAATTGGTTCCTGCCCCTCGCCGTCACAGATTCATTCTTGCTGGAGGTGCACGACCTCATTCGGGAGTCTCCACAGGTTATTCCCTACCATGAAGTGGTTTCCCGCGATTCGATAATACGTGGCATGGATTCATCGAGCAAGGGGGAATTATCAGCGCATTTTATTCTAGATCCACGCAAATCAGCTGGAAAGGATGCGTGGATGTATCTTGGCAAGAAAAGTGACGGGTCCATGGTAGTTTCCCCGGCACATGACATCGAAAAAAGATTCTTGGTGAAAGCAGGCGATTATTTGAAAGCCATTCGCTCAACAGCAGGTATATCTACCTTTGTCATCAAGGATCTTCACGATCACGTTCTCGTGGGAGTTGGTGATGACGTTCGGTGCATGATGGAGTTACTTCCTTCCGTGCATGAGTCTTCAATCAATCGAAACGCCTTGAATGCATGGAAACGCAAATGCATTGATAGATCAGCTTGCCTATTTCACGTTCGTCGATTCGATGCAACGGCTCCTGGAACCGTGCATCTCGGGTATTGCTCGGCGGAACGGCGGGTTCCCACAGGCTTAACGTGGGTGATACGAGATATCCCACCCGATGATGCAAAGGTCTTGAACCTGTGGCATAATTCAAGTTACCATCTTTTGCAAGTGTTCTTGCACAGGAAGGAGACTAGAGGGGGGTACATGGCAGTGGATAGCTATAACTTCAAGGATTACGGGATGATTGACGTGAAGGGCTTGGACCGAAAGCAAAGGGAACAATGCACGGCTTTGCATGATGAGTTAGCAAATTTAGAATTCCCTTCATTAATGGATCAATTATCCACGTCATTTCACGGCAGGATGCGTATAGACAAGCTGTTTAAAACCATTCTTTTCAGTGATCCAAGTGCTAATCTTTATAGCATCTATGAATTGCATCAAAAACTCCACAGTGAATTACTCTCGCTCAAGAAAATGATGGCAGGTGGAAACAGGTGAGCAGGAGAAACGAGCGTGATATTGAATGACTGATCTCGTGGTCTTGCTCCCCAATCAAAAACGGGTGTCCCGAGCTCAAATAAAGGGGATCTTGGATGAAAATGATGCCACGGTCGCATCATTCATGGTTCCTCGAATCGACGATGCTCATCTCCTCTCCAAGGAACAATTCTTGAATTTCTCGGTTCACCATGGCGTCGACATGCATGAATTCAAGGAAAAACTCTCGTTGAAGGACATCATCGTGTACAAGCTTCACGCCTCCTTAGAAGAGGAGCGTGGAAATTCCTACCTTCTATTCATTTGGAACTGCGAGAGTTCCACCTTGGACATTGATGCCGTCCGGGTACCTCACGAAGGATGGACAGATCCCCGAAATAATCCCAAGGGCAAGAATCCGGGGAATATTTGGCATTTCGCGGGTATGCTTGATGGCATGAAAGTTGATATCCATGATATTAGCACGAATAGACCAATTTTAGCAGATAATTCAATAGAGATAGACGTGATTGACCGGTTGGTGAAATGTCACACCATTGAAGGTGACGCGGTGCATTTCCTCTGCCAAGATGGTGATATCGGGCTTCTTGAACGGAAATGCAATATGCTTGGAAGGAAATTCATCCAATTGGAGGGTCAACGATGTCAATGTTCAGAGCTCTCTCGCATGCGTTCCAAGGAACAAGGGATGGTACTTGATGGCAGGAATACGCAGGTTTACATTAAGCAAGACCCGTTCCAAGAAATGCATCTTTACCATATTATGGATGCCAGGATTGGATTGGCTTCCATCCCTCTTCCCCCCATCCACGACGTGATTACAAGCCCGCCATATAACATTGGTTACGATCCCTTTAATGTCCCGAAACCCGATCCAAGCACTGGAGAGCTGGTGGATCCAGGGCGAAAGGGTTACCTTGATGAATTGCCAGAGGTTAGCTACAAAACCATGTTGCAGGATGTATTCAACCTTCTCGATGCCAGGATGGCTACCCGCTCTGCAGACGTTTTCATCAACATGAAAAACAGGTATCAAGGGGGGAAATGCATCCCACCATTTTGGTTGGTCTCGCTGGTTCCCAAGCACTGGTCATTCACCGACCTGCTGGTGTGGCGTTATGACATCTCGTACGATCCAGCTAGGAACAAGTACAAGCCGTACTACGAGTGGATATTGCGATTTTCAAAGGGTATTCCGAAATTCAGAGATGGGCACGTGCACTTGAAGGACTTTTACCTTCCCATCTTAAAAGGCAATTCCAAGGAACGCCGGGACCTGAAGCATCCAGCCATATTTCCCAAACACCTCGTGAAGCGATGCCTTGCTGAGTCCAAGCATGATGGATTGATACTTGATCCTTTCCTCGGATCGGGTTCCACCATTGCTGCGGCTATCGAGCTTGGTCGTCCAGCCACCGGTTTCGAGAAGAACGTTGAATACCAGGCTGACATCGAGCTTCGGATCTCACGTGCAAGGAAGAATTTCCACGATAATTGTTGATGGCAACAATGACCGTGAATTGGTCATGTCAGTAGGCTTTTTGGGAATCCCGAGCTCCCTTCCCCCATGGATTGGAAAATCAAGTGTGATGAAGACCTGTGTGAAATTAACGCAGGTATCCTCTCCCAGCAAGTGTGGTTCAAGGGTCATGCCCCAGTCGTCACGGAATTTTTGATTGCCAGCACTCGCCTGTTAGGAGATCCCGTTCCATTATGGGCTGTTAACGTTCACCGAGCGATTCCAGATGAGGAGCCTGTAGGGATAACATTGGAGGATTGTCCGGCGATCATGCAGGAAATCGCTCGTGGGGGCAAGACGGATGGACTCAAGGTGGATGAAAGCTTAGGAAAGTTTACCAAGCAAAAGGGTGCATGGGAATTGGTCGCAGAATTGCCAAGGGACGCCAAAATGGTAATCGACAAGAAGAATCACGTCGTGGTAGAGTCTCCTTCTGCGGGAATGCATCATGCTTCCGTGAAATGCAATGGGATGGATGGTGCCCCCTTGGAAG
>WJJB01000484.1 GCA_014729935.1 Candidatus Bathyarchaeota archaeon
GCCATTTCCACGCCACGTGCCGGAGTAAGTCTTTCTTGGAATCCATCTCTAGCTTCTTGATGGTATCATCGAGATGCTTCACCTTTTTCAATTGCGTGGCCAACTGCTTGGCTTCGCTTCCGGATCACCCTTGCAGCCTTGGTCACGAAGGCATCAACAAGCAAGGTGATGATTGGATATAGATCTTCTTCATTTTAAAACCCGGTACTTAGATGACTTGATGGGAAAACGGTTTTCTCAACGATAGAAACCTACCACGCTTTCAATTAGAACGAAGCAGGAGTGTCGGAATTTCTAAAAAAAAAGGGATATGCATTCACGCCCTGGAACTGTCGAAGGACGTGGTTTTCTGGTGGAAAACGGGAAAATAAGAGGAAAATTCAACGTTTGCGCTTTCCTGCTAAATATCCCGCGGCAACTCCTATTATCAATCCCCCAACCAAGCCTCCAATCAAGAACAGGATGATATCAGTAGTGAACTTGAATCCCAAGGAGTCTGTCGAAGTGTATATTACATAGGTCGAGTGGATATCAAAGGAAGCATATGCATCACTATAAAAACCACGTGTGAACTCCGAAACGCGCCCATTGGCACCGGCAACGATAGTATTTAACACAGTGTAAGTCGGTTGCGTGTAATTCCAGAGAGCGATGATCTGATGAGAGTCAATATAAATAACCTCGTAAAAATTATATGCCAGCTCGCCGAGTCCCGCGGTTTTGTTGATGTAATCGTTTATCCTGGTGTTTATGAAGAACCCGAATTTATCGACGGTTTGGCTGTTATCATCTATGGGATAATATGAGTTATTGGAATCGTAAATCCATGCATCCATAGATAGCGACGCGAGATTATATTCCACTCCATTGATCACAAAGGAACGAACACGAAGCCATTCCGTCATAGTGTTCGGAAGGTATTCATGACGTACCTTAACGGTCGAATCATTTGCTACAGAATTATAGGATCCGCCTGGGAAGGGAAAATTGTAAACCGACGGTCTGAAGTAAAATCGGGAACTATCGTTGTACACGTCGAATTTATCCGTCTCGGTGTATTCTCCAGTGGTTGAAAGGAAACCGTGCGAGAGTTTATATTGAAGCACTGTACCTTGCTGCGGGAAATACTGAGCGACACTACCAGAAGCAATCGGCAGTGATAGCACTAGAGCCAAAAGACCGAGAAATCCACTCAAGAAAATCCTGCGATGCGTCATTGTTTTCATTTTATCACCTCCTTGCGAGGTATAAAACCAAGTAATTCTAGCGTGTATCTATTGAACTTTTTCATACAAAAGCGTATTCCTTATCTAGTGGAATAGAAATGCACCATTTTCTAATGAAAAAAAAGGAAGCTCTTGGAAAAAAAAGTTTGAATATGAGATTTGGAAAACAAAAATGAGATGGAATCCTACCTGCGGTGAAGCATGAAGATTCTCACTCCACTTGTTGTTTTTTAAAGACCGAAACAAGGTTAACGGTGCCGAATAGGCCCATCTTGATGATGATGAAAGAGTTGAGTGAAAGAAATTGCCACGGGTGGTCCAAGTTCTGGATGGCATCGATGTAATTGGCCTTGTATTCCCACATTGGCACCGTGATCTGGAATTCCTGTTTTTCCCATTCGTTCAGGGCTTCGTGGAGGATCCGCACAGCATCGTCTCCCCATTTGGCCTGCATGCGATACAAGGGAGCATGGAATATTTCATTCATTCCCGCGGCTTGGCATATCAAGATATCCTCGATGTAGCGACCGAGACCGAGTTCGTCATCCGTGTACCAACTCGTGTTAGCGGCAATCCACCCCGTTAATATAGATCTACCGCGATCACCATATAGTGCAATTTGATCCATGCAATCCCGGTACTGGGAGAATCGACCGCCCTCTACGTCGCTCTGTCCATCTTGGTATGACATTATCCCAAAACGAACGTCCGGGTTATCCGAAGCCGGGAAGATCGGCAATCTAGTATACTCGATATCATTATCTATGGTATCGCGCATCGCACCTCCTTGAAACACGACGTAGGTCGAATAACCAAGGCTGGATGCATGATCATATACCGCTTCCCAAGCAGCAACAGCAGCGTTGAAAACCGCGGGATCTTGCGAGTTATAGGAGTACCATTCAGAATCGGAAATGATGCCTGGAATCAAGGACCCCGGGAACAGCTCCACCGCACTGGTATTATAGGTGTCAAGGAATAGCTTGTCGTGATCTCCCGATTCAAAGTCGGGAGATATGCCTTGAAACATGGTCCCTAGGCCAAAGCTACGTTGATGGTCGAACCAATCAAGGACCGCGTAGCACAACGGGATCGTATCGATGGAATTGAACACGTGGGGGAAGTCGATACCGTTATGGATGTTTTGATAGTACTTTACGGCCCAATAATCAAGAATCTGGTAAAGATATGTTTTCTCGATCGAGTCGAAGAAATCGAAATCATAGAACCAGTACCCGTTTGGATAGGTTGGGTGCCCGGATGAGTGATGATTCATTATCAACGTGCTTTGGCTCGCGTTAAGGTTTTCCAGGAGCTTGATATTATCGACATATTTGAAATCTACCGAGATATTTTCTAGAAAGGGTAGTTCTTGGGACAGGTAAATGCTCCCGTTCGGATAGGAACGAGCCCCCTCAGAGTAATTGCAGAAATTCGTCGTGTTGCCAAGATAACTCACATTCGTTACATATGCCAAGCCACCTGGCTTAAAATTGGGCATCGTGACATTCACGGTTCCATTCGATATTAGAAGGGTATGGTTTTCTGCCGCAGTTATTCCTGCACCGGTTACCGTGGTTAATTGAAGTGATGGTGGACCCCAGTAACTACTGGTGGTCGTGAACCCGTCTGGTGCCTTGACAACGATAACGGCGTTCCAATTCGTATAGGTCCCATATCCAAGCATGAAAATGGTGAAAATTGCTGCCACCGTGACTGTTATCTTCATCCGATGCCGGCTTTCCTTGAAATCTATTCTCGTGAAAAAATCCCTTGCGCCCGCGATCCTTAATCGTGCACGTGGGGAGGAAAGCAGCAGGCTATATAGAACGAATGACGCCACATTCAGCACCAACAAGAAAATCATCAGTGTTGCCACGAGAATGTTGAACGGACCATTCAGGAACGCAAAAATGAAGAAATACAACACAGCGGTAAAGAGGACAAGCACCATGTTCAAACGGGCGAACAGGTGTTTCCGGTAAAATATCGATCCTAGAAGGGAGATAAAGCTAAACAGGAAAAGCAAATATGCGAAAAATCCCGAATCAATGAAGATCAGCCCCGCGGCGAGCGGGTACCCTATATATTGCAACCCGATAACCAGGAACAATATCCCATTTATTAATAGCGTGTCCCGGATAAGTAAATGAAATCTGATTTGATGCATCGTGGAGAAACCCTCAGGAGCGTGTTAGAGTTGTAGTAAGAACGAATCACGAGCTATTTACTATTCTTTCGGATTCATCATGATTGGCTCTATCCCATCTCCTTGGCGTTCCGGGCGTCTTCATTGCTCGTGATGGAGAGCTTATCGAATATGGGAAAAAAAGTCCCAGATATATGATGATAGAACATTTGACGTTTTGGTTGAACTACCATGACCTAACAAAAGGCCGTGGATTCTTCCTTCGCCGACCATTGACCCCGTGATGGCAGGTCTTACACGTCTCCAGAAACGTGACTTCCCGTGGTTCCCACGGTAGATGATTTGATGATGATCTTGACGTTTCGTTCTTCGAGAAGGATGCGTCTCCCCTCGCCTTCCAGGTTGATGGCTGAATTTCGATTCCGGTCGTTTTTTTTTCCCGGGGTACGTCCCCTCCCGGACGTTCAATATCAAGGCGTCGTGCTTGTGGCCGCATCCCAAGCATGTCTGGGACGACGGGTAGAACCTGCCGACCTTCACGAACTGAGCGCCACGCCACTTGCACTTGTAGTCCAGCATGCGCACGAAATCGCCCCAGGAGAAGACGAGCGTGACGGCCTTGGCGATGCCGCCGTTGAACCGCTTCATGCCCTCGACGTTGAGATCCTCGATGATGATTGCATCGTGCTCTTTCACGAGTTCGGTGGAAAGCTTCTGTTGCTAGTCGGCACGGCGGTTCCCGATCTTCCCGTAAAACTTGGCGAGTTTCACGCGAGCCTTGTCCCGGTTGCTCGACCCCTTCTTCTTTCAGCATACTCGCCGTTGCATCGTTTTCAATTTATTCTCGTGCTTGCGGTAGAACCTCGGGTTGATGAAGCGGTCATTGCCCGTGCCGACCACGAATGCCTTGCAGCTTATATCGAACGTGCGATCTTGGATTCGTGGATGGTTATTTTTCCTGGACGTTGATTTCCTTCTCAATTTGTAGCGATACGAAGTACCGACCATCCTTGGTCCTCGTGACGGTCACGCCATCGAATAAGTTTTTGTACGCGGTTTCCAAATCGATGCGCGCTTATTGGAGGGCAATGTTATCTGGTTTCTTGAGCCACGGTCGCGTATCCTTGAGCATCTTGGCGGTCGTGTACTTGAAACCTGTCGGGTTGCCATGCTCCTTGTAATATGTTTCCCGTTCTTCCCGCCAGTAATTCATATCCACCGCTTGGAGCCAAGCGTCTTGGCCAGCAACTCTGCTTGCGCCGCGTTCGGGTAGACACGCACCTTCACGGCAAGCTCGACTATCACTGGTGATACCATCTAA
>WJJB01000485.1 GCA_014729935.1 Candidatus Bathyarchaeota archaeon
ATGCTATCAAGATGGATAATAGACGCAAGGTGATCTCGCTGGATCTTGTTAATGGTAAAACTCTCTCTCCCATCAGTGCCCTAGCCGGCACCTCATCTCTGGATGCAATTCAAATTCTCAATTCGATGAAACCTGACGCATTCATCTATTTAGACTTGGCTCACGTGGGTGCGGGAAGCGGTGTGAATGAGGATGCCGTGCCTTTGCTGGAACACGTGAAAACCCCGATATATCTTGGGGGGGGAATGAAAAGGGTTGAAAACGTGCTTGAAGCGAGAAAACTCGGATTTGCCGGAACGCTGGTAGCCACGGCACTTCAAGATGGCTCCATCTCGAAGGAAAGTATAAAAAAATGGAAATTGGCTTGATCATCTCGTTGGAACTTCTACAGGTTCACTCGATGATTTATACCACGCCATGCTCTTGATCCCTTTCTTAAGCAGGGCGGCATTCAATCCACCAAATCCACCCAAGATGGACCCGATTGCTATCGTGAGCAACGCAACAATACCCGCGTTGATCCCGAGCATTGAGAGGACCTCGTTCAATCTATTAATTTGATCGAAAAGAGCAACCAACATGATCTGCGTTCCCCACCCAAGTAATAACCCAAGGCACCCTGTTAAAAAGCCCTTCCTTGGATTGGTAGCAAGGTATCCCCCGATCCCTCCACACACCACCGATAACCACCACGCGTGGGTCATTGCCAGCAAGAAACTAAGTCCGCCTGAAATGAAAATCGCGGGTACTAGTTGTATCTCCAATTGAACGAATCGATGCATCATGCGCTTCACATCTTGCTTTTTTGGACTCATCATGCATCACCTTATGTTGAAAACGTGACACGCGATTCTACATCCGCGGCCAGGAAATTACTGGTATTATTCGCACGACAGGGTTTCTTGTATTGATTATTGACGAATAGGTAGAGTTGGTCATCCCAGTGGGTGCTGAACATTGATCCACTATTACCCATCGGCAATACAGTCATGGGATTCTCCATATCAGAAAAATCTACAATCTGGCGCCATGAAGGACCACCAGCAACGATACCCGGAAATTCGCCAAAGACAGGTGCATTATCGGGGCATCGACCTGAACCATCATAGGGAATGCCAACATCGTTACCAAGGAGCAATAGGTCGATGGCATTCAAGAGCGATGCTGGCATTAGCTTGTGTTGGTTGCCCCATTTCCAGCTGGCAGCTGTGTCAGTTAAGTTACCAATATTCAATGAAATATAATCGATTGTTTTCTTGAATGCTCTGACAATGATTTCGTATCCATCCTCCGTTCCCCCCGTGCTGATATCATCGAACCAAGGCGACGTGAGGTTTTCCCGAACCATGTATTCCAAGTATTGAAGGGAAGGATAGCTTCCATTGGAGGCACCAGCAGCCTGCCACTCGTCATCCCATGTTTCTGCTTCCAAGAATCTGAGGAAATATTCGAAGATGGTGGGTGAAATCCATTCTTTCCTCATCTCGTAGGCGAAAAGTGAACCATTCCACTCCATCATTTCTTGGAACGCCAGCTGATAATCTCCCGAGAGGGTTTCAAGGGAAAGCGCATCGAGAAGGGTGGGCACAAATCGCTCCGCAGCAAGATCGTGGATGTCCGCCTGAAACGCGATCATTGTTTCCATGGTGATGTTCTGGGTATGATTGACGAGATCATTGATTCGCCTTCCCCGGTAGTTCTCCGTCCATTGTCTGCCTACTGAATAATTGTAATCCTCGGCGAGAATTGACCGTTGATTGGCAGAAACCAGGTACGATTGGTTTGGATTGATGGACCTGGGTACATGGTCGTACGGGATGAATCCCACCCATTCCTCTCCAGATCCATTCCCTGGCTGCACGAAACTTCCCGTGTATTTCTTCGGGTCGTAATCTCCCTCCTTTGCACGAACTGGGTGCAAACCCGGTAAGAACATAGCAATATTTCCATCAACATCTCCGTATGCCAAGTTTTGAGGTGGGGTCGCCCAATCAGATAATCCCTCTATGAACATTGACAGGTTTTTGGCTATGTTTAGCTTGTACATGCAGGTCAGCACATTCTTGTCGGTATTCTTTGCCGTTATCCAGCTCATTGACATGTTCTCTTGGATGGTGTCCTGATCACCTTCTATGCCATGCAGGTCTATCGATTGATCTCCAAGGAGGGATGAAAGTTCTCCCGCCTGCCCGAGATCAGAGATAATTGGTCCATGATGCGTTTTCCGCACCTGCAAGGTGATATCAGGTGCACCCCGGACACGAATCGTTTCTTGGGTGATGTTCATGGGAATCCAAGACCCGTTAAAGAAATAATGGGTATCGTTGTTCGTTTCCAAGTAATAATCAACAGAGGCATCAGATCCAAAGGAGGTGAGGCTCCATGCCACCTTGTCGTTGAACCCAATGAGTATCACTGGCAAACCTGGAAATGTCACCCCGTGAACGTTCATCGGTTCAGGTCCTTGGCAGCATAAATGTATCTCGTAGAAAATGGCAGGTTGCATGATGATCAGGTGGGGGTCACCGCAAAGAATTGGTAACCCGTTCTGCGTTTTATTTCCATCAACGACCCAATTATTGCTCGCCGGAACAACGCCATCCCGTACCGGGAGACCCATGAATTCGGCCACCGCGTCCATGATCTGCTTCACCATGGTGATGGTGGAAAGCATTTCCCCACGCCTGGAGGAGTGTCGGGGTGTCCCCCCCTTGAATATTGTATCATTATCGGGAATGATGGGGCATTCGTAAGGTAAAGAACCATTCGTTTCAGGGAACAAGGCACTAAAGCCCGCATCGTCGTACTTGCCTCCGGCGGATTCTATGTATGAACCGACTGTTTCTGCGAGCATTGTATGCGTGAGATCTACAGTCGATAGGCTGAGCATGTAAGATATAAGCATTCCCACCACCGCGACATCAATTTTTTCCCACCTTGCAGGTTCATAATTCAGCAGGGTGAATTCAAGAGGTATCCGGTTTGTTTTTTTCATTACTTTTATTGCCTTGTTGATACCGTCAATGAATCTAGTTGCCATCCGGTATTCTATTGAACTGGTACCAAGCGCTTCCACCTTATCAATGAGATCCTGACCTGCATCTGCCAAGCCGTACATGCGGAAGTATTGATCAACCATGGCAACGATCTGTGGATCCAAGCTCAATCCAGGTACGGACGGAGCTGGGATTACTTCTGCAAGCCGCCCCGAGGCGAGTCGTCTCAAGATATCCATCTCCCATAATCTATCAAGTGCCATGACATATCCTTCGGCAAAATACATGTCGTCGAGGTACTCGGCGAATACATGAGGCACGCCAAATTCATCCCTATATACTGTTACCTCGCCAGATAAAGAGGCATCGCGCACTCGCTCGTGCTTTGGATGGATGCCATCATCTGCATGATCGAAGATACCTCCCCTTGGTTGCAATAAACCCCCAAGCGGGTGAATGATGCCAAATAGAGGCATGGAAAGGAGGACGATCAAGCAGGTGACTGTTCCTGCGGCTATTGATTGCTGCATGATCCACTTTCTTCGGTCTTTCAATGGTTTCCTTGTTCGAGTCATTGCATTCATTCCTTCTTCAGTGGCATAAAAAACCTATTAGATCAAAATTATCATTCCCCCTAAAATAGATGCATTTGATTGTATTCATCTCGATATATACGTTTAGAAATTCCTTGGTGCATAACCAATTAAATAAAATCACGGGAAATGATAAGTCGATGATATGGCCATAATTTCAATGCAGTCATGGAAATTTATGCGAGTAATTACTTAAAGTGATGAAAATGGCAATAAAGCCTTTCTATATATGGTACAGCAACCATCAAAATAGGGATTCAATCCACCTTTTCGCTGGAAGTGATAGTGACATGGTCGATCAATCTGATGATGGTGGCATTGATCCAGATTCCTTCATTACATGTATCCTTGAGCGCTCCCGCCTTTCAGGACAACCGTTCAAGCCATATCGCCAGTTGAACTTGATCGAAACGGCCTGCTTGGTGCTCCTAGGACATTAATAACAAAAAAGATCTGGTTTGATAATCAAGGTCCTCCCCCGCTAATCTTAAAAATCACCAAGCGCTTTTTCACGAGAACCAAGTAGCAGATACACTGAAGAAAACTTTGATTCATGAGAAGTGGAGATGAGCGATGCACGTTCCTGAAGATGATGATTTGTTATCTTTAAAAAGAGAGTTGCTTGAAAGGGAATGGACGAACGAGATCGATAAAGGATTGCAATATATCAAGCCCATCATCAAGAAGGAATTCCACGTGGGTGGCGTTCTTGGAGTTTTTGCAGATCCATTCATTTCCCTCGGCACGCGGTCTTATATTAAGACCGCGAGAACAACAGCGCTACGGCAAATGCAAGTGGCGATCGATTGTGCCATGGATATCATCAAGGGCAAATCTTTCGACCTAGCCGTCGATGAGTATTTTCCAGATTTCTTGAAATTGGATATCTTATACCGGTACTCCACTAAGGATCATCCAAAGCTAGATGATATCGTTTCCAGCCTAAGGGAAGAATTTACCTTGCGAATCGAGGATACGGTTCGTTTACTCTCGGCGAATCCTCCAAGGGGAAAGGAAACGTTCAATTCCGTTGTTGATGTGTATCGTGGCGCGTATGGTAATGACATTTCAGAGGCACAAAAAGCCCAAGAACGTCAATTACGCCGGGTCACGGATAGAGCGGAGTGCGTCCGGGTCTATAAAGATCTCGTGAAAATTCCGTTTGGATTGCGCCCCAAGGTGTTCAAGGTATTCGATAAAGGGCTCGAATATACCTTGAATAGTTATATAGAGACTCTCTCTTCACGTTTTGGATAGTTTCTACCACCGAAGCAAGATTTTCCCGTTCCTTAATTTTTCAATTCCATCCAGAAACCATAAATGCCCCGAGTTCCCTCATTTCTTGATCGTGGTGATATGCCATGGATGAAGGAATAAAAATCGCGAAGTACGAGGATATAAACGTGGGGGATGCAGCATCCCTTTCCAAGACTATAACGCAAGCAGACGTGACCCTGTTTGCCGGCATCACGGGTGATTTTAACCCGCTGCACGTGAATGAGGAATACGCCAAGAAAACCCAATTCGGTCGAAGGCTCGTCCATGGTGCCTTTTCAAGTGGACTGATTTCTGCAGTTTTGGGCATGAAACTCCCTGGCCCGGGAGCTTTATATGCCAGTCAATCTTGCAAGTTCGTGAAACCCGTCTTCATAGGTGATACCATTACAGCAAAAGCCGTGGTGAAAGAGAAATTCACCAAGAAAGATGGCAAGTTGAAGTTCCTTAAGATAGAAACCAACTGTTATAACCAGGATGGCGCCTTGGTAACAGAAGGAGAAGCGCTCATCATCGTCATGTAAGGTTCTTCTTCCAGCAATACATCCACTTTTTTAACAACGCTATTCTATCATACACGCACGCGTGATGATTACCACATACTTCCGAGCGGGAAGCCGTCATGAGGATCCCTGGTGTAGATGAACGCGTGCCTTGCCTTTTCTTCTCCTTTTCAATCAATTATGGACGTGGCTTCCTCCCGCAACACGGGTGAATAAGAAAGTGGAAAAAGGTATGCATCCCCGTGGTAGAGTTGATGTTCCATCATCACGAGGCTAGTAACCGCTTGATTTCTTGGACGCCACTCGTGGCATCCTTGGCGTACGCATCAGCACCCAGCTCTAACGCAAGTTCCATGTTTAACGGCGCACCACCAACGATGATCTTCACGCAATCCCGCAATCCCGCAGCCACTAATGCCTCGTGAACCACTCGAACCTGATCGATGGTCATGGTTAGAAGTGACGATAACCCTATCACTTTCGCCCCCGTCTCTCTTACCTTGGTCACGATGGTACCTGCATCCACGTTCATACCAAGATCATGGATGATGCATCCCTGTGGAATTAAAAGGCTGTGTAAAATGTTCTTCCCAATATCATGTTGGTCTCCCTTCACCGTGGCAAGGATAACATGATCCTTTCCCGAGCTTGCATCCCCCTTATCTTGCAATGCGGGAGCCAGGATTTCCAATGTTTCCTTCATGGTTTCCCCTGCAAGGATCAATTCGGTGAGATAATACTCCTTTCCCTCGTAAAGCCGCCCGACTTCATCCATGCCGTCCGTTGCAGCTGTCAACACATCGGCTGGATCTATCCCGCTATCTAGAGCCGTCGTCACGAGTTCCTGAATCGTATCAATTTCAAGCTCGATAATGGCAGTGGTGATGCGCTGCAAGATGATTCCCATGAGTATCACGCCTGAATCTGGTAATTACTTCTTGGTGCCTCCTTTCCCTTGGGTGAAGGTGCTTTCATGCAATCACCATTCGATCAAAGCACGAAGAATCATGATTCTCTCCTTCAGGAAAAGTGTTCCGGGGCATTCATGAAGCCATGTGATGAAATTGAATGTGCTATCTCGAATGGATCTTCAGGAATCCTTGGATTTCACGGTGCACGGGGAGAAATGAATGTTTTGCCAAGGAGACTAGATATCTGTAAAGGGATTTCTTGCACATAAGTAATGACATTATCATCCAGACGATCTAGTTCATGCTTCCCTGTCAATATAATGCCAAAAGGAGCAGTTTCCTTACCGATCTTGATGGAAAAATATATAAGGAACGATTTTCTAGAGTTTTCGTGGAATATAGGAAGCAATCTAACGGGAAATTGCACGAGATGGCACAGGTTACCTTCCAAGGACCAGCAAGGTGAGGCTACAATGATTTGTCCGGAATGCGGCATTGAAATTCACGGGTCGTTCGAAATCCATGGTTATTGCCATAATTGCGGACATGATCTCGTGCCCCCCTCTCGCCCCCTTTCTCATCCTCCAGATGCCTTTGCCACCAATGATGATTTTCTTGAACAATTCGTTAACATGGCAGGTGCAAAGGGGTATTTTGC
>WJJB01000486.1 GCA_014729935.1 Candidatus Bathyarchaeota archaeon
GTTTTCAGGATCTAGATCCAACGCGACCTTGAATGCGTTTATTGCTCCTTCAAGGTCTCCACAATTTTTCCTGGCAAGTCCCAAGTTTCTCCATATTGATGGATCATCTTTCTCCAATTCGCTTGCTATCTCAAATGCCCGTGAAGCCTTTTCATGGTCTTCATCCTGCCCATGAGCAGAACCCAAGTAAAACCACGCAGAGGAATTCCGCGAATTCAAGGCTAAAGTCTTTTCAGCAGAATTTATTGCCTCTTGTGTCATGTCCAAGAGCAAATACACTTGAGCCAAGGTTTGCCAGAGGATTTCCTGTTCAGCGTCCAAATCCAATGATGTTTTCAAGCATTCGATGGATTTCTTCCGCATCTCATCGTCATCGACGTCAGATAAAATCAATCCCATCATGCCCCATGCCCTGGTTGCAAGAGGAACCACTTCAGTTATCAATTCAAGAAGTTCGAGGGCTTCATGATTGAATCCTGCAATTGATAGAGTGCTTCCAATACTCACGGCAATGCTGGCATTATCAGGTGCTGAGCGTATCATTTTAAGGAAATCTGCCTTAACTTCCAGGTAATAATTATGGAGATCTTCATCCCTTTCCAGCTCGTGGAATTGTTTCAGCAGGAAACTGAGGATTTCTATATCCAGCTCCAAATCAAGCAACGTTTTGTATTCCTTGATTGCTTGATCATAGTTTTCCAACTTTATCTCGGAGAATCGAGCGAAGATGTAATGAAGAACCTTGTTGCTTGGGTTATCCCTGATTTTATTAGTTAATTCACGCAGGAAGGTTTGATTACCATCGTCATCCTCGCATAAATTCATCAAATGCATCCAGGCTCGCTTTTCATTCACATCAATATCAATAATCTTCCAGTAATAACGTGTAGCTTCATCGATCTTTCCTTGAAGTTCAAATGCAACGCCAAGATTGAACAAGGCGTTGATATTAGTTTCGTCCCTAGATAATGCTTTGGAAAAGGCTCTTGCTGCATCCTCGTGCCTTCCATTATTACCAAGAGCCAATCCAAGGTCTATCCAAGCACTTGGATCCGACTCATCGATTTCGAGGGCATCCTCGAAAGCATCAATTGCACGATTATACTCCTTCATGGTCTTGAAAATTTCTCCAATCATCCTGAATAAGAGAGGATCATTTTCCATCCTTGCTAGAACAAGTGCTTTCTCAAGATACTTGGTCGCTTCGTCATGATCTCCCTGTTCTTGGTGAATTATTGCTATTTGCAAAAATTGGATGGTATTTCTTGGATCCAATTCAATCCCACGCTCGAAAGCATCCAAGGCATCCTGTAGTTTTCCACAATTTTTCCTGGCAAGTCCCAGGTTTCTCCATATTGATGGATCATCTTTCTCCAATTCGCTTGCTTTCTCGAATGCCCGTGAAGCCTTTTCATGGTCTCCATTCTGCCCATGAGCGGAGCCCAAGTAAAACCATGCAGAGGAATTCCGTGGATTCAAATCTAAAGTTGTTGTTGCTGCTTCTATTACTTCTTTCAACCTATTCAATTGGAGTAATATATTCGCCTTGGATTCCCAAAGCAATTCCTGTTCATTCTGCAATTCCAATGATTTATTGATACATTCAAGAGCGCGATGCAGGTTTCTTTCTTTTTCTCCCTCCTCTTCAGGGCTTATTGATGTCAGGATTAACCCTAATATTCCCCATATCTTGGATTTCCCTGGATCAATTACAAGCGCACTTTCAAGTAGCTTGATGGCTTCGGCCTGGAAATCAATTTCCATTAATTCATTAGCAGCTGTAATTACTCCCTCGACTTCGTCGGTATTTTCCTCAAATCCTTCCAGTACACTCCCACAATGATCTCTAACCAGTTTATTTAATTTATCCTCCCATCCCAATCTTTTGTAAATCTTGAGAATTCTCCGGATGACTTCTTGGTGATCAAAGTCAGACTCTAAGGCTTGCTCGTAAAATTCCAGGGCTTTTTCATCATCCTTTAGCCCCTGTTCATAAGAATAGCCAAGTAAATAATAAAAGAGGTGATTTTCAGGATAGGCGTTAATTTTTACAAGAAGTGTATCGATAATACGAGACATTTCTTCCTTTTCGGTTATAGTATCAATGAGATGTTTCCAGGCACGCTTTTCATTCATATTGATTTCAAGCACTTTCCAGAAATAGCTCCTTGCTTCTTTATTTTTATTTTGCTTGATCAACGCTAGACCCAAGTTGTATAAAGCATTAGCATGCTTTCCATCTAAGTTCAAGGTGTTTCGAAAGGCTTGTTCTGCCTTAGAATGATCCTCCTTCCTCCCCCAAGCCAATCCAATTTCCATCCATATATCCGGATTATCTTCATCTAGCTTCAAAGCATCCCTGTATATCTTTATCGCGGTGTCATATTCTTTCAAGTTCATGTACTTGTCCCCTATGATTCTCAAGATTTGGGGATCCTTGTCGTTAATGGCTATTGCTTGCTGTAGAAAACTGATGGATCTCTCGGTATCTCCGTGTTTCTCGTGCATTGTAGCTATTTGAAGCAAGATATCAACATTTGTAGGATCCAATTTCATTGCATTTGAAAAAGCTTCCAATGCTCCCTCAATATCTCCAAGTAGTTTTCTCGCGATACCGAGATTCTTCCAAATGGAAGAATTTGAGTCTTCCAACCTACTTGCAATTGCAAGTTCCCTTTCCGCACGTTCATGGTTCCCCTGCATGCCACTTGCAGAACCAAGATAAAATCTTGCAGTTGCATCGTCCGGATTCATTTCTAATGCTTCTCGTGCATTTTTGATTGTCTGATCCCACTCTTCAAGTTGGAAGTGTATCATGGCCTTGGCTTTCACCAGTTCTTTCTGCCAAGGATCTAGCTTTAATGATTTCGAGATATAAATCAGGGCTTGCCTTAGATTCTCAACATCATCACTTTTAGCCTGAATGAGCCCGAGCATGCCCCACGCTCTTGTGGCTTTGGGCTCCATCCTAGTAATTACTTCCAATAATTCGATTGATTCTTTGATGAATTTGGAGGATGATAGATTTTTTGCAATTTGAATCACGATCTCTATCTTGTTACCTTTCTCACGTGAATTCCAAGACTCTTGAAATAGTCCCTCGTGTAGACGCTTGAAAAACTCTTCAAGCTCGTCATGGTTGGCGAGCGTCCTTAATATGCGGGCTAGATGTTCTATTGCTTTTGGATTAAATGCATCTAAGTTTAGTACCTCGCGGTACTCCTGTATTGCGTTTTCGAGGTTTTCGCGCTTGATTTCCCACACGTGACCTAAAATGTAATGTAACACCGCATTTTCGGGTTCATTTTTAATTTTTTCTTTCAATTCATCTATAAGTCCATCAAGATGCTTTTCAGTATCAGCTAGCTCAAGTAATTCCATCCATGCATCTTCGTGACTTGGATCTTGTTGAATGAGGGACAATAGCAACCTTCTCGAATCATCTATTTTGCCCAATTGTCTCTTGACATTTGAAAGTTGAAATAAAATATCGACATTTTCGGTATTTAGGGAGAGTGCGTGCTCATATTCTGCTTCTGCACCTTTATAGTCACATAAATCAACAAGAACATCTCCCTTGATTTCGTGGATTTTAAACTGGTTCATATTATATTCCAAGGATTGATTTAACACCATTAATGCGTCTTTCATTTTTCCAAATTCAAGCGCAATTTTCGCACGCAAGATATATACTTCCGAATTTACAATTGGAGCATTCTCGGAGCAGAGATCTTCCAAGTACCGCTTTGCAAGCAAGAGATAACCTTCATGGTATAGTAAAGCTCCTATAAATGCTATAATTCCCCTCTTGGTTAGTAAATCAGGTTCAATAATTCCAGAAAATCGCCTTTCAATCCATGCACCTGAAATGAGTTCATTTTCATCATTTCCATCTTGCAAATTGTTAATGCTTGTTTCGAGATCGTGAAACACCGTTATGCCTGCCTTAACGCATTTATTGAAATAAAATGGATCAGCTATATCCAAGACAATGTTCATGGCGCTTTCAAATAAATCCCATCGAGCGCCTTGCCCAAATTCCACAGGATGTTCGTTTAATTCGTGGAATATCTGGAATAAATCTATCAACGCCATGGCTAGAGCGCTTGAAAGACCCCCCTTTACTTGGTCGGGAAGGCAATTCCCACGTTCCTTGAGATCTGTCTCGAATTCGGGTAATTCCTTCACGATCCTTGGTATCTCCCTAAGTACGCTCGCAAGATTATCAGGCATATCTCCTTTCTTAGTCTTATGATGAAATAAGCCAATTTTTTGGAGAGTAATAAGGGTGGGAGATGAATAATTATCCCCCTGCTCTTTGCTTCGATGAATTTCGATGATTTTCCTTTCCTCCATCTCATTTAATTTGGACACGAAAATCCTGTAAAGATCTTGATCTTGCACCTGATCTCCCCTTCGCTTTTGAAGGACTTTGTAGGTGAAATAAACTGCTTCAAAGCTAAACTCAGGAGACATGTCGTTTCGTTCCTTATAGAATCCCCATCCCCCCCATAGTGCAAAAAGTGCTCTCGTGATATTTAAATAATCACCCAACTCATCTCGTGATGCTGGGATTAATGACCTAACAGGTAGTCCGCTCATGTAGGTGCTACTGATGATACGGTATTTTTCGTTGTATCCCGCTCCAAGAAATGGAGTGCCTGGGGAACGATTTTGCTTTATATTATCCAAAAAGATATTCAATGGTAAATCCATGGGAGATTTCTCCGAGCCCTTGGAATAACCAGCGTTTTCCGTCCTTGCACCTGCATTCGAATAGCTTTGTCCCTCTCTAGCGATTTTTATTCCCCTGCAACATGTACCATCGTGAGAATAACTCACGAAACAGCGTATTTCCTTGATATTCTCGCTATTATTCCTGAATTCCAGCTCCCGATCGTTCTCAATGATCAAAAACTTGTCGGATGCGATTGGAATTGCGTTTGAAATGGAAATCGGTCCCTTGTAAATGATGCCCTTAAACCTAACGCGTTCTGCCCTCTTGGGTGTCACGGAAAATGCTAGTTTCCTCCCCCAAGATCCTGGCTTGATTGTGAATTCGATATCAATTTCTTCTAAGATTGCATCGCAATTCATTTCCTTAGGCTTTTCAAGCTTCTCAACATACACGGGTTTTCCCACCAATCAATATTGAAAAATGGTTCACGTGGAGGTCAATAATCATGAAAGTTTTTAAACAGTGTGGGAACTTGTTGTTCTCCATGGACTCGATTGCACTGGTGAAGGACCAATTCGAACAGGATAATTTTGCGAAGATTCTTGGGGTGGTCTTGGATGAGCTCACGGCAAAAACCGTTAAGATGCACTTGGTCTTGGATCCAAAAATGAACAACTTGTTCGGTCGTCCGCACGGTGGCGCCATTTATGGCCTTGCAGATGCAGCATTCTCGGTTATTGGAAATAATGATGACAATCTCTCCGTGGCATTGGAATGCTCGATAAATTATCACTCGAGCCCCGAGCCAGGTAGCGTCCTGCACGTGGAGGGCAAGTTGGTGGCATCTTCAAGGCGCATCGGGACGTATCTATTCAACCTTTATACCCTCGATGCAGGTGAGAAGAAACCAATTGCCACCATGAAAAGCACCCTCTACCGGACGGGCAAGAAAATCTCTGATCTTGAATAAAAAGAATTCCATCCTTGTGGTTACAGGTTGCATCAATCTTATTGCAAACAGGTTGGGAAAAGTATAAACAGAATCACCGCGAGTACTCCTTGGTCAGATGATGTAGTTATCCTCAACTGATGTTTGATCAGCCAACAAGCAGATGATAACAGAGGAGCCGGCTGATGGCCAAGCTGGGCCTCATAGTCCAGCTTCTTTGTATTTAATCCCTTTTTCCACGTATAAATTTGTTACACGCCGAATTTCATCGAATTCATCTTGGCGGAGATCACGGATCACCCTTGCAGGTCTTCCAAGCACGAGTTTTCTCGCGGGAATGCGTTTATCTTGTGGTATCAAGCTACCCGCGCCGACGATTGTATTTTCCCCGATGCTGGTGCGCCCCATGACGATGGCCCCCAAGCCAATGGTCACGCCACGTTCCAGCGTGCATCCGTGAACGATGGCATTATGACCAATGGTTACTTCATCATGTATGACGCAATCGTTTTCCTCCAAGGTGTGAACAACAGTGCCACTTTGCACGTTCACCTTGGCTCCGATCCGGACCGCTCCGAAATCTCCTTTCAGGACAACGTGCTCGAAAATAGATGATTGTTTTCCCACCCTCACGTTCCCGATGATGCATGCAAGCTTGGAGACGTAGGCGGTGACGTGAATTTCAGGAACGAATCCACCATATGGGATTACTTGATCCATGTTCGCCATCATTCCTCCATTTCAAGTGGTGATCCAAGCTAAGCTCATGCCAATAAATGCCCGATGCTCGATTATTTTAGCCAAGGTGGAATTTTCACGTGACGCAAGAGGTCTTGGAAGGTTTGCCGTTCGCGCGTGAGAGCTGCATCAGAACCCCGGATTAGAACCTCGGCAGGGAGTGGGTTGGAATTGTATTCGCTCGCCATCGAGAAACCATACGCTCCCGCGTCGAGCAATACAAGGTAATCTCCCTCGTTGAGTATTGGTAATTCCCTCTCCTTGGCAAGAATATCCCCGGATTCGCATATTTGCCCCACGATATCGTAGGTGGCTTTCCTATTGTTTCCATCACCCGTATCCCTGGTGCATGTAATCACGTGGTGGTACGATCCATACATTGCCGGCCGAACGAGAGTATTGAAACCTGCATTCACGCCTGCAAATTGCTTGTACGGGGTAACCTTAATGGTGTTGATTTGTACAACGAGGATGGTCGATTCCCCGACGATGTACCTTCCCGGTTCCACGCAGAAGTTCGGGGTCCCAAGTCCTCCCGTTTCACAAGCTTCCTTGAACAAGCCAATCATGGTCTCGGCATATTTGTCAAGATCCAATGGATCCTCACTTGGCTTGTAGGGAATACCAATACCACCACCAAAATCGATGAATTCGAAATTAATACCGAGTTTGGCGTGCAAGGATGACACGATCTCTAAGTACCTGCTTCCCGCTTTCTTGAAGGCATCCACGTCCAAGATACCCGATCCTATGTGGGTTTGAATGCCAAACCGGGAAAAGCCAACATCCAAGGCTTTCCTGTATGCCTCTTCCACTTGTTCATCCAAGATACCAAATTTCACGTTTCTTCCCGCGGTGATGCAATGTTCGTGATGTCCCGCGCCGATTTCTGGATTGATCCTGAATGAGATAAGCGGGAGCTTTGCTCTAGTCTCTTCTTCCAGCATGGATGCCAGTGTTTTCACTTGAGAGATGGAATCCAAGTTTACGTTTACTCCTTGCTCGAAAGCGAACTTGAGTTGCTCGTGGGTTTGATTGTTTCCCGTGTAGAGAATCCTACTTGGTTCAAACCCTGCCTTGAGGCAATGCTGGATCTCGCCGATTGAAACGCAATCTGCACGTGCATCCTTATCCTTCAGGATTTTCAATACCGCAGGATTGCTATTAGCCTTCACGGCATAATGAATGCGGATCTTGTCGTATTGTGACCGCAAGGCTGCATGCAGTTCGTCATAGCGTTGTTCAATTATGTCTTGGCTGGTCACGTACAGGGGTGTGCCATATCGCTTGGAAAGACTCGTGACATCTTGCCCAACAAAGTGTAGCTTTCCACCCTTCCAGGAAAGGTGCTTGTGCTTGTACCATTCATCCAGATTCAATGTTATCACCATCTACTCAGCATTTCTCTAGAACGCGCTTGATGCTTCCATCCTTTATTTTATCAATGAGCTTGGTAATCATGTTTTGTAATTCTTGCTTCAATCTCGTGATAACCATGGATTTTCCGAGCCCTGCTACATCAAGAAAGCCCGCCTTGAGGTGCAGCTTGGTGACTTGGAGCATGATCTTGGTGTCGCCTCCAGATTCCTTGAAGAATAGGAGACCTTCGCTTTCCTCCACTGCAGTGGAGTTTGTTGTCCAAAAACGCCATTTCTTTCCCTCTCCCTTGAAGTCCATATCCTCTTGATGGTGAAGATCATGTTCCACTTCTACTGGTACCTTTGCAACGCCCAAGGGATCCAGGATGAAATGAGCAACAAGGTTCCAGTGCATCGTGTTTTTTTCCTTCGAAGTAATTTGCACCTTAGGTAGGTCGATGCACGCCTCCCAAAACTTGCTACATTTCAATCCTTTCTCGAACTGAGGTGAACTAATTCCAGGTATGGTCTTGATTAACTTGATGATTTCTGCCATGAAACAACACCCCGATGCTTCCATGCGAAATTCAGTGGAATGGCATAGAAACAAATATCCACGAGTGGTTATTAATGATAGAAAGATAATAATCAACCAAGCTTAAAAAAATCACGGGATTACCATGGGAAAAAGGAATTACACTACCGTCAGCATACCCAAATCCCTTGCGAAAACCATCAAGCTTCGGATACAGGGAACGGAATTTACCAGCACTTCCTCCTACGTGACGCATATTTTAACAGAAATTGAAAAAGAAATCGAGAAGATGGAAGATGGCCAAGGAAAAGAATGATACATCCAAGAAAACGAAGTCATCCTTCACATCCATCACCATCCCCTTCCCACTAGCGGGGAAAATCAAGGCAAGGATCGAGGGTTCGGGATTCACATCACTCTCATCTTACGTTACTTTTGTCCTTCGAGAGATCCTGGGGCAAGTAGATGACGAAACAAAGAAAGCGGAGAAAAAACCACTTTCCACCATTGAAAAGGAAGCACTCTTTGATCGCTTGAAGAACCTCGGTTACATTTAACCTTTGAACCATCATGGCTCTGATGCAAGGGTACTACCGAGCAATTCTGCATGTGCCAGGATTGAAAAAAGTCCCCACCATTCATTTCGGGCTGGGATTGATTGGCGCTTTTATTTTTATCCTGAATCCGATGAAGACCAGTATGGGTGAAAGCGCCCAGATCGTCTGTCCAATTAACATGAATATCCAGTTGAATACTTTCGGGATGGGTAGGAATGGAATGATAGTAAAATACCCGATACCAAGGGGAATCATCAAGATACCGATCATGAACATGATTGCACGTTTCTTCTTTGCACCGGTTTCCACCCGTTGGATGAAGAACATCTGGAATGCACTAAAGGTGTACCAAGCAATGTAAGAGAGATAAAAGATTAGAGTGAGAAGTCCAGGAAGCACGATAAGCAAGTTGGAACTACTTATCCCATAGAGGATCCACCTGATGTCATAACTTACCGTAAAATCATTGGTAGGGGGTAAGGCTTCTCGTGGAATGATCGAAAAGGTTTCATCGAAGATGAGAATTTTATCAAAGATGAGAATGCCAATAACAATGGAAAGCGATAGAAAAAACGTGGAGATCCACCGTTTCTTTTTCACCATGATGGCAATATCTTCCCCTTCCCGAATAACGAATCCGCCAACAATCAAGCAAAACGGGGTTAATCCCAAGCATATGATGCTCACGTCTCGTAAAAAATTTGCAAATAAGTATAAACCGGGGCTCAAAGGTGCAATCACGAACAGGATTCCATCAGTGCCTATGAAAAGCCCCCACCCAAGGAATGCAATGAAGAAGAGTTGGTTGAGGACATACCGGTTCTTTTTCCTGATTTTATTTGCCAAGATTATCGAAAGGAAGCAGTTAAATAGCTTCACGAACATCATAGCAAACTTAACTGGGTCGACATATACATTCATGGAATGGACACACTAGGGAAAATCAAGTTTATATTACTAGTAACGATTGATCGTAACCTTAAAAACACTATTTCACGGATTAATAAAGATTTATGACAGGTATATATTATATAGAATACCTAAATCTTGATTTTCCAGACTAATTTAATAATGTCGTTCAATTATAATTAATTACACGGCACGAGTCATAAGACGCGCTTCAAGTACCAACACTTACATGGAGTTGAAAAGAATGGCTGGAAATTTCAAGGAAGTTAAGCTACCTGATTCTTTACACAAGCGAATCGAGAAAAGGTTACCCAATACCGAGTTCAAGACGGTTTCAGAATACGTGACATTCTTGGTAAGAGAAGTATTGAACAACATTGAAAAAGAAGAAGATGATCAGAAAGCCTTCACGGATGAAGAGGAGAAGGAGATAGAAGAACGGCTCCGGAACCTTGGTTATATCGATTAGGAGTTGACCCGCCATTATTGAACCACACGGTGGCAAGTTGGTTGAGCGCCTGATGGGCGAGAAAACCAAGATGATCATACGTGATCAAGCCTCTGAGTTCACCAAATTGCAGGTGTCCCCGGAAACAGCTAAGGATGTGAAGAATATTGCTTATGGGGTATATTCTCCATTGGAGGGTTTTTCCTGCGAGAATGATTTCCTAAGTATCCTGACACACTCGCGCTTGGAAAGTGATGTTCCCTGGACGATTCCAATCGTGCTTGATGTCGATGAAAAAATGATCAGGGGAATGAAGCCCGGTGATGAGATATTACTCACGACCAGTGATGGAGGCGAGGAAACGATCATTGCCACCATGGAACTAGAAGATATGTTCGAATATGACAAGGACCAGTACGCGGAGAGCGTTTTTGGCACGAAGGACACGGCCCATCCGGGCGTTAAAAAAGTGATGGGACGAGAAGACACACTCATCGGCGGCCCCATTCACTTGCTAGACGAAGTAAAGGGTCCACACGCAAAATATAACCTGAAACCCAAGGAAACTCGGGTTCTTTTCCACAAGAAGGGTTGGGAATCGGTAGTTGCGTTCCAAACGAGGAATCCACCACATTTGGGCCACGAACATGTACAAAAAGCATCTCTTACCGTTGTTGATGGATTACTCATCAACCCGGTGATTGGGAAAAAGAAACAAGGTGATTTCCTTGATACCGTGATATTAAAAGCATATGAGACCCTAATACAGCATTATTACCCGAAGGATTCCGTCGTGTTGAGCACATTCGAAACCGAGATGCATTATGCAGGACCCAAGGAAGCAATACACCATTCAATTGCCCGGAAAAATCTCGGTTGCACGCATTTCATCGTTGGTAGGGATCATGCTGGCGTGGGCGATTATTACGGGCCATTCGATGCCCATGCGATATTCGAGGCATTCCCCGATCTTGGCATACAGCCGGTATGTTTCAGATCCTTTTACATGTGCACTAAATGTAATGCTGTTGTCTCCGACAAAGTTTGTCCACATGGTGGCGGCGAGCACCAAGTGAATTTCAAGGGAAGGGTTGTCCGCAGGATGCTTGCCGAAGGCAAGGTCCCCGAGAAACAGATGCGTCCAGAAGTGGCGCAAAAGATAATAGAAATGAAGGAGCTATTCGTGAAATAAGGACGTGGTATTCATGGTAAAGGAAAAACTTCTCGTTATCGGACTGGATTGCGCAGCGCCCTCGCTTTTCTTCAATAGGCATCTAAAAAACATACCCACCCTTGCAAAAATACAGGCAAGCGGTAGCAGGGGAACCATGCGTTCGTCAGATCCCCCCATCACAATACCAGCATGGATGTGCATGGCGACCGGGCACACGCCAGGTCAATTGGGAATTTACGGATTCCGACACCGGAAGAAAAAGACGTATGACGATCTATGGATTGCCAGCTCGCTATCCATCAAGAAAAAAACGGCATGGGAAATTCTGGGAGAACACGGGTACAGGTCCATCATCGTTGGAATCCCCCCGACGTTTCCAGTGAAACCGTTCAATGGAAACATGATTACTGGGTTCATAACCCCCAGTACCAAGAACCAATTCACCCATCCGCCTTCCTTGAAGGAAGAGATCTTGGATAAGTTCGGGCATTACACGTTTGATGTGCCGTTCAGGATCGAGGATAAATCAACCCTTTTTGATAACTTGATGCAAATGACTCGTGAAAGGCAAGCAATTCTTGAATATCTCATCACCGAGAAGCCATGGGACATGTTCTGGTTCGTTGAGATAGGACTTGATAGGATGCATCACGCATTTTGGAAGTACTTTGATGAAAACCACAAGGATCACGAGCCTGGTAATGATTTCCAAGATTGCATAGACAAGTACGAAAGATTGCTCGATGATAACGTGTCCCGGTTGATCGAGCTCGTGCCCGATGATACGAGAATCATGGTGGTTTCCGATCACGGGGCGCAACCGCTGATGGGCGGCTTCTGTCTCAACGAGTGGCTGCGACGGGAAGGGTATCTCGCCCTCGCCGAGACGCCGACGCGGCCGACGCCGCTAGATCGAGTCGCGGTGAACTGGCCCGAGACCAAAGCCTGGGGCGCGGGTGGGTACTACGGGCGCGTCTTCCTCAACGTGAAAGGGCGAGAACCGGAGGGGACGATTCCCATCGCCGAGTACGAGCGAGAACGACAGGCGCTCGCGGAGAAGTTGGAAAATATCCGAGACCCCGAGGGGAACCTGTTGGGGGTGAAAGCGTACACGCCCCAGGAACTCTATCGTCGCGCTCGGGGGGTCGCCCCGGACTTGATCGTTTACTTTCAGGAGATGGCGTGGCGATCGCTCGGGAGTGTCGGCGTCGAGTCTCTCTACAGCCTGGAAAACGACACGGGGCCCGACGACGCCAACCACGCCCAACAGGGGTTGATGATTTTCCACGACCCTCGATACCCGAGCGGCGGGCAACGTATCGAGGGAGCCGAGATTTACGATATTTTACCCACGCTGTTGGCGCGCTACCAAATCGACGCCCCGAGCCAGTTGCGGGGCGAGGTCTTGCTGTCGCGATCGCTTCACGATCATGCTATCGAGTGATAAAAGGGTTACATCCGAGCGGGGGATCGACTACAATTTTGGTGCTGCTCGAGCGACGTGAAAGCAATAAAAGATCCCGGCGCGTGACCGGGATTAACCGAACTCAAGGAAGAGTCGTCTCCACTCCAGGAGGACGACTCTTCTTAGTGTAGTTTTTTTTGACGAAAACCTCATCGCCAAGGGCTACCAACTCGAGGTGATCCTTTAGTGGGGAACGCGAGCGAGGGCTCTTTTCGATCTCGGCCCCGCGATCCCACTGATTCTCGGGGGGCGTCCGGTGTCGATTCGCCGCGGCTTGACAATCGCGGTCGCGAGGGAGCCGAGCGGGATCGCCCCGAGTCGAGGACAAGTCACCTCGGGCCAGGACAAGACTTATCGCGCTACCAGATTCGGGTAGGACGTTTCAAAGCCACCATTGGCGATCGCCTTCCCGTTGGACGTGGTAGAGTCCTTTGAGGGTTTTGTAGCCGATGCGATCGGAGGCGAAAATGGGCATGGGAATTCCTGCCTCTTTATACGAGCCGTGATGTAACAAACAAAGTTTCTGCACGGCCTCGATAACTTCCTCGAGAGGAGGGATTAACCCTCCTTCGCGAAGGGTAACTCGAATCGGCTGTGCCAACCCCACCTTTGCTGGAGGATTTGTGGTTGTCATCGTCACTTCTCGTTCCGAGTGCTGGAAGATTAAAAATCGCGCCGGCCCCGCCAGTCGCTTCGACTCCTTATTATAACTAAAAAAGCGGCACGTTTGAGACTTTGTTATTTCCACAAATATAAACCGCGCGCGATTTGCTTCGGCTCGCTCTTGTAATA
>WJJB01000487.1 GCA_014729935.1 Candidatus Bathyarchaeota archaeon
CTCATCAAGGAACACTGCAAGGACCAAGGATACCGCGTGTCGGGCGTGTACTCCGACGTGGGCTCGGGTCTCAACGACAACCGCAAGGGCTTGCTCAAGCTGCTGCGGGACGTGACCCGTGGAAAGCACGACGTCGTGGTGGTGAATTACCAAGACCGGCTGTCGCGGTTCGGGCTGAACGTGATCAGGGCGCACTTGTCTGGATGGAACGTGTCGCTGGAGGTCATCCATCCAACCGTGGTGGACGACACGCCGCACGCGGGGTTGATCACGGACCTGACCGCCACGAGGTATCGGCCCGCGTTTCCGCCATCCTGTTAAAAAACCGCGTCGAGAACGCCGTTTCCGCCGGCACTTGACGCGCGTCACGATCACGCGGGGTTTCCTGTATCGACCCCCGGGCAAGATGTCCAACTTTGCCCACCATTATAGATAGAGTGGCAAATGGGACATCCAAGATGATTTTTTCAATATTTTTCCCTCATAAAAACACGTTTTTTTTAATTCCCTTGTACTTTTTCTATCTTGGAAGCTTTGATTCATTAACATGCCTGGTGACGTTATCCACGTGAGACTCGAGGTTAAGGTACCTGACGATAAGTGTCTCTTCCGTATTTCCAAGCAATTCCCGCATCTCGTGTTCAAGAACATCTCGATGCTTCCCATCCCGGATAAAATGGGTAATACGTTGGTGGAGGTAAATGGCGTTGACATACCTAACCTCCTGAATACCTTGGATGGCGAATCCAAAATCATCGAACATGAAATCGTGTTTGAGGAATCGGACCACGTGCTAGTGAACATCAAGGTGCGTGAACCAACTCTATTAACTCTGATGACCACCCGTGAAGTCATGATAGATTACCCGGTGGTTTTCAAAGATGGAATTGCCACAATAACCTTGATAGGTCCCCGGGAGAATATCGACACACTGCTTGAAGATTTGGAACACAGGAGAATGCGGTTTTCCATCAAGAACATTGGGTCCCCGAATCCTCGGGAGGTTCTATCAGGGAAACAGAAGGCAGTTCTGGTCAAAGCTTTGGAGAAGGGATTTTTCGAGGTGCCAAGGCATATCTCACTCACCGATCTCGCTAAGGAATTTGGTGTTTCACCAAATGCCCTATCCGAGATGATCCGGCGACTTAGCAAGCGTCTTGCCATGCATTACATGGAATCTCCAAGTGCATGAGCCCGTGCACATGAACGCACCAGAATGAATATAACCTTCCAAAAACTTTCATAAAAAGATACACACCCGATCATCACTACACGGTGAATGTGCACATGGCATCGAAAACCAAGGATAAACCAAGAAAAACA
Organism: Candidatus Bathyarchaeota archaeon; assembly: GCA_014729935.1. GTDB lineage: Archaea > Asgardarchaeota > Lokiarchaeia > Sigyniarchaeales > Sigyniarchaeaceae > WJJB01. The sequence goes on from WJJB01000487.1 coordinate 1,324, forward strand.
TCTAGCGCGGCGAAGAAGGTATACCGTGGTGAACGCGATGACAAGATCGTAGCGGGCATCAGGATACCGAAGGTACGTCTTACCAGCTTGGGAACTTCCACCATATCGCTCCCATCACCGCCAAGGATGTTGTTCCTGATGGGCACTTACATTTTCCTAGCGTGGCTGATGGCAGGTGGAATTTTCTTCATCGTGCGAGAGCCCCCCGCTCTTGGCGAGTCAGGTGGTAACCCGCTGTATTTTTGGCCTTCGCTAAATGAATCTTTCCTCATCGAGGGATTCATCGCCAGCATCTTGTTGTTCGTTGCAGGTTTTGGCATGGTGATGCTGTACCAAGCCTCCTTGCAGGCATATAACCGTGCAAATGCTATCCGCTACCTGGTGATAGGCTTGACGCTTGGCGTGTTGAGCTTTGGTCTCTTGCAATACATCATCATGGTGAAGCTAGGTATCTTTTAAGGCTTAACTAGTGGATGGATGAACCACTCCGTGAAGGGGGGCGGGAGATTTCATTGGTGAACTAACGCGTTCTAGCATAATCTAACCTAACTTGGATAGAATGGAGTTCTTTCGGGAGAAAGAAATAAATTACCTTCTCACATGCCATTTCTTATATCCCTTAACACCTGCAATCCCGACTGGAATCCTTCCTTTATCTTTACAGCATTCCCCCGGTATGCGGCATCCTCGTGCTCGATATTCATGGAACCCGTGTATCCGTTCGTATTGAGTATCTTGAAGATATCATTCCAATCGATCATACCACTCCCGGGGATCTTGTATTCCCACCATCCCTTGCCTAAAATTCCCCTTTCGATTAGAATGGCGTCATTTATGCGAGTATCCTTCGCGTGTATTGTAAGCACCTTCTTGGATTGGCAAAACTCCTGTAATGCTTTCTTGTAATCGATGTGCAACCACACCAGGTGTGATGGATCGAATTCAAGACCGAGGTATGGTGAGTGTTCGGCTGCTTCGAATATTTCACGCCAATAATAAGGAGACATCCCGATATTCTTGCCACCTTGGGGGCAGTTTTCCACGGCTAGCCGAACATCATGTTCTCCTGCAAAATCCACGAGTGGAAGGAAATATTCTTCGAATAATCCCATCTCGGTGAAAAGATCACTGCCGGTCCCACCGATGAAGCATGCAACGATACTCACATCTAGCTGGCTTGCCGCTTCGATCACCTTCTTCATGTGCGAGTTACTGCTCTCTCTTGTATCAGGCGCGAGATGGTTCGTGCAGTAAACCAAGGATGTTACCTCGATGCCATGCTTTTTGCATGGTCCAGTGATTTCATCCCTGTGGCCTGAAAGTACCTGGTCGACCTTGCAATGCTTGCTATCAGGCCATGCTGGTATTTCAAGCGTTTCCACATCATGTCTTGCCGCCCATTCTATAACTTCTTGCAATTTCAACATCTTCAAAGGATTTGTCTGGATTCCAAGTTTGATCATGCTCATGTCATTTCAACCCTCGTATTTTTCCTTCTTGAACGCATTCCTGAAGAAGTTCTCCACGTCTAACATGTATCGTTCCTGCTGGAGCAACGGAAGCATGTCAATCAATGTGGAAACTTCCTGGAGCTCTGCGGAAAAGCCCATCTCCATGCAGGTGAAGCATAGTTCCATCAGCCTCAACATCAGGTGATCCTTCACTTTTCCGGATTTCTCGATGATTTTCAAGACATTCCTGAGAGTCGTGATGGCTGATTGATACTTGTCCCCTCCCTTGATCAATGCAAAAAAGGAAGCCCACAATGAAGCCCATGCTTGAAGCGGTTGATCCTGGTCGAGAAACTCGTGAACCTCATCCTGGTATAACATGCTGGCTTTATCAAACTTTCCGGCTTGGAGCTGCTCGAATCCCGTGATCTTCCCCTCTTTTTTCAATATACGTCGTTTGAGGAGTAATGATTCATGGAGCGGTTCAAGCTGCATGGTAGCCATTTCCAAGAGTGCGGGAAGTATGTCATTTATTTTCCTTCTTAGAGCTAGCTGCTTGCTATCATCTCGTTCAACGAACACGTGTTCAGGGACTTCCCTGCCCATGATCATGTGTATTAAGGCTCGCTCGCCCGCAATCAAGGGAAAGTTTTCAAGGATAGCGAATGCATCACGGATCAATGAGCCGTTCTCCATTCTTATGCAATCCATGACGAGGTTCAATATCTCGTGCCCGCGAACTTCATCGAGCTTCCTAGTGACGTATTCTGGATAAGAATTGATGAATTTTGAAGTAGCATCGATCTCCTCAAGGTGGCCTTCCTTGATGGTGATCAGTAATTTCACGAGAGCAGCGAGGGACGCCTCTTTATACATGCGCTGGTCCAATAACCACGCGAGCAATTCTTGTTGGTTCCGTGCAAGCTCCTTGAGATTTTTTTCCAGGTTTTCCAAGGTTCTCGTGAAGCACGGGAGTTTTTCTGGAATTTTTCCTTGTTGCTTTAAATTAGCTAATAACTCTCTTCTTTTCGAGCGATCATTTCCCAATGCATTTTTGGCAGCCAAGTAAGAGACGCGCATTTGTTTGCACGTTTCATGTAGTTCTTTCTTCCTTTGGTTCGTGGAGATAATATCCTCCTTTCCTGTTTCCTTCTCAGCCTGGATGCGGTTCAACCGGTATGTGAATTTTTTCCTAGCATCCAAATCATTCATGTCGTTAAGATGGTGTTCCACTTGGGAGATGTCCCCAGTATTGAACCAATACTCAATCAGGGATATCAAAACGCGATCCGTATCAAGGCTAGCATGGTTTTCAAAGTTCCAAGTTCCTAGCAGTTGTTTCATGCTTTCCATCTTTCCCAAGATGATGGTGGCAGTGGTGGGAGTGAGATCTTGGGAAAGGAGCTCGGATTCTTCCAGCAATCTATCAAGGATGATCGGTTTGAGCTTATCCGCTTCCTGGTAAAAATGGTGCCTTTGGAGTTCCTTGAAATAGTGTAAAAGATAATTACTCAGTGAAGTATTATCCTTGTCGATTGTTACCAGCATCCGTGCGTGATGGATGATTTCTGTTGCCAGTGATTTCATACGTTCCTCATCGAGAAACTCTTTCAATTCTTTAAGTGTGATCAAGAGCTCATGGTTGAGCATGTACTGGGATACCTGGAATACCAGATCATTAGCGATATCATCTTGTCCCATTTCCCTAAGCCATCTCGCATTCACGACCATGAAATGCCTCGCACGTTCGGTAGTGCCTCGTTCAATCATGTCGAATAGTATCTTCCTTCTTTGCGTGGCATATGCCAATGCATCACGTTTTTCCTCATCATGATACACCAGCAACCGATCTAAGACCGATTTTTTTGCAATTTCTGCCCTTTGCCTTTCCTCCCGTTCCAATTCTTCTTCCTTGCTGGTTCGGCGATTTGATAGATTCTTGGCAATATCCGAGTCGGATATCATTGGTAGAATGTTCTCGAATTCTTGGAATTCCTGCCGTTCTATGAGAAACACGGAAACCGCAGCAATGCATTTATCTGGTATCGTGAAACCTAGGTGGTATTTCTCGTCCAGGGATTTTATCTCGTTAATTAACAGCAAAGAGTCACCGATGAACTTCTGCCTGATCTTCTCTTTTAGCAATGAAAGCTTGACTCGCGCGTGCCATTCTGCAAATTCCCTTGCAGTTTCACCAAGATCGAGCTTAAGGAATATGCGTGTTATGAGTCCCAACTGCGTGTTTGCTTTTTCCAAGAGATTCTTTTTTTCAAGAAGTTCGATGCCGAGCGAGATTTTTGGCTCCAATTCCAGCAAGTATGTCGCCGGATCCCGAACTTGATCGAGTAATCCAATGACACGCGCGTAATCATATGCAGACGCGTAAGCATCCATGGATTTCTTGAAAATATCATCCATTATGGAAAAATCAACACCCTCGATCCTATTCCAATGCCCCGCGTTCTCGAACAAGATGGCTGCACCCTTGAAATCCCTGCGGCTATATTTTCCATTTCCCTGGTCCAGCAGGTAATTCAAGTGTTTCACCTTCATTTTCTTCACGCGCCTTTCATCACCAAGAGATTCACTCACTCGAGATGCAAGCCTGAAACGTGATGATAATTCAAACCACCTCGATGAAATGGCTCCAAGGAGCATTGCTTCCACCCGTTTTCTCTCCTTGGCGATCACGTGGAGCATGTAGAATTTCCTCCCGAGAAATTCCATTTCCGATCTTCCGGGATTTCCGTGAACGATCCCATCAAGGACCTGCCACACCACGCTTGTTCGTAGCCAAGCCGTGTTATGGTGAATGGGTCCGCAAATCGGGTATTTCACGACACCCTCAAGTAACACGTGCACAACATTTCGTAAACCATGATTACTGGATCGATTCACGTTCATGTACTCGCAAGTGTACGATGACCAGACGCGCCGAGCGAGATCCAAGCACAATGGGGTGAATGGTTGACTTGGATCATATCCCACGACCATCATGGGAAGGAAATGGAACTCCCGCCTGATGATGGACATGTACTCGGTGATGATTTCTTCGGTATTTGTATCATCAGGATTCACGAACAACATGATAGAGTCGCTCCCCTTGAATGCATCTCCAAGATCCACCGTGGATAGGTTCTTCACCATCCAGAATTCCACGTTAACGATGGTATCCGGATCCAGTGTTATCTCAGCATTCATTATTGATACCCCTGGAACGTCGTTGAACTGGTCAAGTTGTCCTAGCCAATGGCTGAATACACCTTCAAGGTCAGAATCGAATCCTGATTCCCTCGCTGTCTCCGGCAGGAGATCCAGTACCAAGATCTTGAAAAAATACCTCATGGTCCCGTTCTAGTATTTCCTCCCTCATTAAAAACAAGCTCGATCGATTTTTATATCAAGAAAGTGAAAAATGACATGGACCAAATATTCTGACTTGAGGATTGGATTTAGGATGTATGAAAAGAGGAGATTCTACCAGATTTCTGTTTCATTCAAGATCACGGCGATAATATACATTATCTTAACGATTTTTAGCCTCCTGGACGCCATTTTTATTCCCACTATGATTACAGGCATCATGGCAATAGGATTACTCATTATGCAGCTCATTAATGGTATCCTGGCAAAGCTTGCCACGAGAGATTATGGGATAAACCATTTAGGTACGTTTGGCTTATTCATGATCATCAATTTCTTGGTTACACTGAGTGCTACCATCGGTTTGGCTATTATTACGTTTAGAAAAACGTTTGAGGCTGTTATTGATTACTATTACTATGGTGGATCAAGCACGATTAATATATTAGGTATCAATATGGCTTCTGTCGTGCTTTCGATCATTTCCTTTACCTTGGAATTAATTGCGTGGTATGAAATGCATCAAATGTTTATTGAGGAGCATGAAGATCGCCAAATTGCATTCAAGATCAGGTTGATAATGATTGGTTTATTCGTGGGAATAGGGGGATTGACCGTGGGGGGAATGCCTCTAGCAACCATGACTTCAGAAATTGATTTCATTAATCCAACAGATCCAGTTAACCCATCCACGATCCCATTCATTGTCATCGGTGTTGCAACCAGCATGGTATGTTACATCATTATAACTTTGGTTTATTTCTGGTTGAGCGCCAAGTTCTCGATCCTTGACGAGTCCGTTGCTAGTCCATCCACCACGGGAGTGGGCGGGATGGAATCATCATCCCAAGAGATGATGTACTCGACAGGGACACGAAAATGTAGTAGTTGTGGGGCAGCCATTCCCAAGGATAGCGATGTCCAGTTTTGTCCCCTTTGCGGCCAGAAGATTTAATAATTTTCTAAGGTGATCAGGGGGCGTCACCTTGCTTCTCCAAGACGTTACATCCATCAATGGCTCTCCCTTCTGGCTAGATATCCCATTAATAACCACCTTTAGAAGCCCCGGAGACATGGATTACGTGGATGTCACCAGGAAAACTCACGCCCATGCAGGCACAGTGGCTCAAATTCAGGAATATGTATAATGAGGATGAGTACATCCTTGCCTTTCGCATGGGCGATTTCTTCGAATTTTTCGATGACGATGCCAAGAAAGTAGCCAAGATCCTTGACATCACCTGCACGACTCGCCAAGGACGCCCGTTGGCGGGATTCCCGTATGCTTCAGGTCACGAGCAACTGGAGAAGATCGTGAAGGCTGGAATTTCCGTGGTGGTCGTAGATCAGGTCGAGGATCCCCAAGAGGCAAAAGCGAGGGGTTCCAAGGTCGTCCGGAGGGACGTGGTCCGTGTCATCACACCTGGAACAGTCATGGACGAGAATGTTTTGGACAAGGATACCAATAATTTTATGTTATCCCTGCTCCTTGCCCGATCACGTAAGAACAAGAAATTGGTGAAAATCGGCATGGCTGTTTGCGATCTGTCCACGGGAGAATTCCATACCACCAGTTTCATGGATCGATTGCCCCGTTGCGCGGGATTGGACCAAGTGATAACAAAGTATGCTCCAGTCGAGGTCCTTCTACCTGATGACTTCGAGGAACCCGCCATCATCAATACCATTGAATCGATTCGTCCAGGAATTTTTTTCAGAAACATACCGAGAAATCGATTCGAGTCGGAGGAAGCCGCAAGGAAATTGAAAGAACATTTCAACGTCTCAAACTTGGAAGCATTCGGCATGGAGGGCGATGATATCACCACGGCTGCGGCTGGAGCCCTTCTTGGGTTCTTGCAAGAGCACCAGAAATCATTGCTATCGAATATCACTTCGTCCTATCACGTGCTTCCATCACGATTCATGCAACTGGATAGCAACACGGTGAGAAATCTCGAGCTACTCAGGAATAATAGCGATGGGAGCACGTCTGGCGCCCTTTTTGGAGTTTTTTCGAGGACGAGGACCACCATGGGTAAACGCATGATGAAAAATTGGGTGCTCTCTCCCCTCATAGCCGTGGATGATATCAACGCGCGGCTGGACGTGGTTGATTATTTTACCAAGGAAATCTTGGTGATGGAACAGCTTGGAGAGATCTTGTCTGGCGTGTGTGACTTGGAACGCCTGATATCGAGAATCAATTACTCGCATGCAATAAATGCAAGGCACCTAGTACAATTAGCTGTATCCTTGGAAAACATTCCAAGCATCAAGCAGATCTTGCGTGATGTAAGTATCGATTATCTCGATGAATTAAGGAAATCCATGGTGGATTTTAGCGAATTGGTGCAAGAATTGCAGAGTATTTTTGTTGATGAACCCCCGCCCAAGATCTCTGAAGGTGCCATGATTCGAGATGGCGTGCATGGCCAACTAGATGACTTGCGGGCAATCAAGCGTGATAGCAAAGCTTGGTTGAAGCAATTCCAAGAGGAGATGCGGGAAAAGTATGATATCACCACCTTGAAGGTGAAAAAGAACAAGGTATTCGGATATTTCATCGAGGTAACCAAGAGTCATATCGACAAGGTACCAGATTCATGGGCTCGCAA
>WJJB01000488.1 GCA_014729935.1 Candidatus Bathyarchaeota archaeon
AAACAAACCTGCAAGATACTTGATCAATGCCTTATTTGCCTTTCCCTTGGTTGCAGGTTTCTTAATCGAAACCACGATAGAGCCATCATCCTCGATGCGAAAGCTATTTGATCTCGACCTTGGCTTCACGAAAACCTCAAGGATAACTTGATTCCCATTCATCAATAATCAAGTGAAATGAACTTGATCATTAAATGATTTCCAAGATTCTTTTTCGCATTCTACAGATAGTGGAGGGAAAATTCTGGATTTACCTGTAATTACGGGAGAAAACCCGCGATCTTCGCTAGTTAGAGGCGCCTGATGGTTCAATCATATCACTTGGATCAAGATAGCTCTCGCAACCAATGTGATGAAAGTGAATATACTGATTAGTGCAACACCTTGAATAATCCACGTCACGGGTTTTCTACTACCGATTTTCAATTTCACCGAGTAATTTAAAAGCATGACCATGGGCGTGGCTGCTAGGCTGATGATGATGGCAAGAACGTATGGATCTGCACCGTAATCCGTGACAACTTGCCTATTTGATTGAAACACTGCTGAAAGGAACATGAAAAACATTGAGATTAATGCCATTAGGGCAGCTAATGTAATAATCTTGATCAAGCTTCTTTCCTGAATTATGATTTTCCTAATGCTATTCCCAACAGGGGCTATAACCGCTCCTAATGAACCACCAACTAGTAGAGATTCCAGCAGACCCCAAGCAATGTAACCGCTCTCTGGCACCAAGAAGGTATTTAGCGTGGCGCCCATGCAAAATAGAAGACCGATGTACAGTTGGAATTTAAAACTGTCCATGGTGATCCACCTGCCTAAACCTTGGAAGGAAAGAGCAGTCATGATCACGATGATGATGAAAAAAGAAAACCAGGTGGAAATGATTTCAGATGGAATGAAAGTGAAACTTGAGATATTAAACACGAGCAGTCCAACGAGAAAGAGAACTCCAGGTACATTCATTCCTTTCAATTCAATGATTCCTAAATCCCTTGGTTTTCCATTTAAGTCGCTATTTACCAGGATAGCATCGAATGTAGCCACCTTATCATTATCCAAGAAAAAGGCAGCACAACCATACATGATTGCAGTTACAAGGGCGTTAGCGAAGATGGGATGGGGGAATATCGGGAAAAGCAAAGTGATGGAACCAGCAATGAATGGAATTGCCAGGAACACGAAAGCCCATCCTATTGCTTGCCTCGAAAAAAGGTTCGAGTTCCGGTGGAGAAAATAATATGCGCACGCCACGAATTGGAGGCCAACAAAACCCACGTGGCTTACCGTTCCAAGGATGGAATTCGTATCAATTCCTCCACCTAAAAACAGGTTTGACTTGAATCCAACGAGAAGCGCATGTAACAAGTGGAATAAGCCAAAAAAATTCACGAGAAGGAGCAAAATGGTGATGTTCCGAGAGAATTTTCGTTCTCCACTATTCAGGCTTCTCAAGAAAAAAATGATTCCCGCACAAATGATAATAACCACTGCTGAAATGATAACTGTACTTAGATCAAGGTACGAGTCCAATAAACCAGGATACTCCTCGTAATTCCAGCCGGAGTATGGAATTACGATGATGAATAACTGCAGGAACAATGAAAGAATATACCCATCATGAATCACTGTACTTGAAAACCATGTGTTACTTGGCATCCCGGGGTTCATTTTCTTCTTTCCAGCTGTAACACGTTCGGCACTCTTTTCAATCATGTGACCTCACCAGTAGGAGCTTAAATCCGTGCGATTCTTCGGTTCCATCGTCCATGCATCAATGATCTCATTCTCAAGGTTCCAGCATTCAATATTAAATGTTGAATCATTAATCATCGCATTCAGGTAATGATGTTGACTGTTATATACCTCGGAATATTGGGCAGATTCATCCCTGACGCTTGATAAATGCCCACCACCACCACCCATCACGAAATAGGAGATATTGGTGGTTGATCCGGTTCCCTCATTCGGTACGTTGAACCTCTCGTAGTTATGAATGTGCCCCGTAAAAACTGCATCTACATCATACCTTTGGGCAAGGGGGATAATGTCATCTTTTACGGGGTTTGCTGCACTATTACTCGAAAAAGGTGGATAGTGGCAATACAGGATGATCCATTTAACCTCATCGTAATATTGAGAAAGTGTTTGATTTGCCCACTGCAGCTCAGTTGGGTCCACAGCGTGGCCGCCACTCCAGATGCTTCCTTCTCGCGTATTTAGCCCAACAAACAAGATATCTCCAACAAGAAAAGCATAGGTTGATTCGCTCCCCGGTAATGCCATGACTTCCCTAAAATTTTCTGGTTCGTTCGATAGTTCTCCATAATACTCGTGATTGCCAGAAACAGGCATGAAGGCAATTTCACTAACAAGAGGCGTGATGGTATCAAGGAATGCTTCCCATTGAGACATCGATCCTCCCGTGCTTACAAGATCACCGGATTGAACCAAGAAATCTGGATTTCGTTCTCTCATGCGTGAGAAAACACGCGTGTATTCCGAACCAGGTGGTTGCGTATCGCTCCACAAGCAGAAGTTGACCGAAACCGGCACTAGTGGAAATGTCTTGAATGCATGAAATGAAGAAGATATGGCACCTTGACCTACTCTATACAGGTACGAGGTATTAGGGATTAATCCATCAAGCGTGACATTATGCTGGATCGTTGTTCCCACCACGTCGATTCTCGTGAGGGAATCCTTGGTTTTACCGTACTCCACGAATCCATTTGAGGCAGATGAAGTTCTCCAAGAGATCGTGACTGATGTACTTGTAAGATTGTAAATACCGTTATCATTTGACCAAGAAAGATATGGACCTACAATTTGGTTATCATAAATCGCTGGAGCGGAAATCAGCGTGAATGATATGATGATCCCCACTTGGAAGCTCAAGAAAACTAGCCCAAGCTTGAGCTTTCTCCCTTGCAACCTATTCATCGTGTATCAATAGATTATATAGAAAACATGTATAATAAAAATGAAGGTGAAATCCCGGGGGATCTCGATTCCCGCGAACCTCCCCATGTAATGGATTTTGGGAATGAGTTTAGGCAAGGAGCACCCGTACGAATTTCTGGTTGATGCACCTTTTTGATTTGTTCTGGGGCAATCATTGAAACCTTTCCTAAAAAACCAAGCCAATCATGGACATCTCGGCGTCTTGACGAGTAATTTTCGTTGCAGAGGTTCGGGTAAATGCACGCCTTCACGGCTTGGTCGACGAGCATAACCAGTCCCGACCGACCATTCTCTAAAAAGGATGCGATACCATTGAATTTCCAAGCATGCGAAATTCACCCCGCCCCACACTAAAGGAGCGGGTTTTCTTTCGCAACATAGATAAACTATAGCTCGCTAATTATTTCATGTTGCGTGGTCTACGATTGGACCAGCATGATACTACACGATTTAAGGTGAACGGAAAACATGAGTGATACAACACAAGATAAGGAAACAACCCAAGAGAAAGCCAAGTTCAAGTTCAAGTGCATCCAATGCGGCGCGTGTTGCGCACCACGGGGTCCCGTTCCCCTAACCCTATTCGATATCGAATACTGGGCGTCAAAAAAAATCATCAATAACCTGTTTCCCTACATGAAGATACAGCAATCTCCCATGGGCTTAACCGAGCTCGTCTTGGACGTGATCCCAATTACCGAGAAGGATGAAAAGGACGGTGGAGAAGATGAATCGGACGAAGAGGCACCTGATACCGATAGCGAAGATGCCTCTGCTATAGATGATGGGGAGAAGGAAGAGGGACACGAAGAAGATAGCACGGATTCGAGCGGTGATGATGAGAGCGGGGATGAAGATAGTGATGAGTCCGGCAACGTGAAGAAAGGAAAATGTCCCATGTTCAATAGCGAGAGCAACAAGTGCTTGATCTGGGCTGATCGTCCCTTGTACTGCAGATCATTCCCATTGGGATATGATGGTGTGAATTATTTCATAAAGATGGATGATTGTCCAGGTATCAACGCGGTGGAGACCATGGACAAGGAATTACTCAAGCAAATGCGCGAGGATGCAAGGAAAGAATTCGAGGGCAAGCGCTTGATCGGAATCACGTTGCCAATCCTTCAAGGCATCATCATGAGAACCATGGAGCAAGAACAGATGAAGATGCTGAGCAAGCTCTCACCGGATCAACTTGAAAAACTGAAAAAGGTTCAAGAGATATTTTCCGAGGTTCAAGAGGAGGAGTAACGCGTTTCCTCCCATACCTCACCTTGTTTTTTTAAAACGTGATGTCGCAATGAACTCGAAACCCCGAGCATTAGCAATACGATAATCCTTGGGATGAGCCGCTTGGTCCATGTCCTGGATCAAGTTTTTCTGGTACAGGGCTAGCTCAAGATCCTTCCAGAAAAGATCGACCCCATCCCCAGTGAATATATAATACTTGATCCTTGCATCAGGGGGAAGCTTCGACACGAGATCGATGATCTCGTCGGTGAGTGAATTGGCGATGGCTTCAACGTAATAGCTCTTGAGTTCTGAGATATCGAGACGCTCACCACCAATGATGACCATAGATTGTCCCTCCTGCAGCAAGTGCATGAGATCCAGTCCCTTGATGATCTTCCCCGTTTGGTCCTGAAGGGCCAAGGCAATGCGATGAGCGAGTGTTTCAAGGGATAAATCGGGAATAGATGCGCTAGCTAAGGTATTCGGGCGTCCATCATATATCGAGAGGATCTCCGCGCTTCCGAAACCGATATCCGTGATCACCGCATCGACTGCCGTGTTTTCCTTGAATTCCTGCAATAATTGAACATATGAACCATATGGGCCATATACAACCATGCAGCTCGTCACATGAACACGTAATTGGATGATTTTCTTTGTATTATCGTTCTCGATCACGATTTCTTTTGTGCCCTTCAGCCGCTGGCTTAGATTTTTCATCTTTTCCCTCTGTGTTGCTATGGGAACGCCAACAGTGGCAATGCATTCGATCTCTTGCACGTCTTGAACCCCTGGATCGATAGTTCCGGTGGCAATTGCGAGTATAGCCATGGACACTTTTACTGCCATCTCGACGTGGTCCAAGTTCTTTATACCACTTCCAGTGATCGCCCGTTTCACTTCTGATTGTTTCCGGGCAATTTCACCGAAAAATTGCTTTACCAGGTTCCCTTCAGCATCGTATCCCACGTGGATGCACAGGTTATTCTCCCATGACTTGTCTGAAGCCATGCCACTCCACCCCTCGTTATACTCGCCCATGATACCCGGTGATACAAACTCTGCATCTCCTGATGCCGCCTTGATCAGGGAAGAGCCAAAATCTATGCCGACAACAAGAACCATGTAGATGAACCTCGCTATTATCCCCAAGCGCGATATACAATTACCTTCCCCCCTGTCCTTTTATCCTTTTTTCAAATTGAAGTTCATGATAGCTACACGCAGGATTTCATTCCCGTGGGACGTGGCGCACAATTATTTTTATGGTAAAGAACATTCAATCATCCGATGCTCACGTGGGTATTGAATATCATCTACATCCTGCCGTTGTTCGTGATAGGGGGAGTTTTCCTTCTCATCGTTAATAAGAAACGCAAGGAGCGACAGTCACAAGGAGCGAAACGGCCTGCTTCTGCCGAGGATATCGAGTCCCTCGCAAATCCTGCAGCTATCACGGCGATCTTGTTTATCACATTAATATATGTCACGTTCTTCTCGGGATTTACACCCATCATGCCAACCCCTCTCGATCTAATCACGATCGTGTGGTACGCACTATTTATCATCGTGTTTTACTTCATATGCCGGAAGGAAAAGCGCCGGTACACGGGACCAAGGCAGGAATTAAAGATTGAGAAGAATTTAAGCCTGAAATACGAGCTCATCCGCAAGTTAACCCACCTCGTTATTGGGATGATCATCGTGTGTTACACGATTATCGGGCCCATTTTCATGAATTTCATGAATTTCATGCTTGATGCTGTACCTTTTTTCGGGATATCCAGCTTGAATGTTGATCCGATCTACTACGGGCATTACACGGTGGTATTTCTCGTCGTGATTTCGTTTCTTGGTTTGTCTACGTCAGAAATCGTGCGTGTATTCTTTTATCCTGCTTATCCGTTGAAAGCAGTAAAGGCAATTTACCGGCAAAAGGAGATAGGTGCAGCACTTGGATCTCATATTTCATTGACAGTTGGGGTAATGGCGGTAATATTGGTATACGGTCCGCACTATCCCGACATTGTTGTGGCGTCTGTATCTATATCTGCCATTGCTGATGCTGCAGCTAACCTCGTCGGGAAGAAATTCGGCAAGCACGAGTATAGGACGGCGATCTCCAAGAAGCGCAAGACTTTCGAAGGCATGCTCTCGGCAACCATCGTGAGTTTTCTTTTGTCGCTCCTATTCTTGATTTACCGGTTTGGCACGTATTCATTCTTGCTTGGATTCGTGGCAGCAGGGGTGATGGTGCTCATTGATTGGTTGTCACCACAAGTATCCGACAACTTGTTGAACCCACTACTTACTTCCACCGCAATGGTCATCGTTGCCAAAATATTGCTCCTTCCCTGAGGAAAGGCAGTGACCGGGAAAGCATTACTGATGGTGACCGGAAGGTGATACAGGGCCTTTGTCTCAAAACAAGCCAATTGAACTACCACTACCTAAACTAAAGGACGTGGCTTTCTGGCGGAAAACGGGTAAAAAGCAGGAAAATGAAGGGATGGAATCATGAAGCATGCGCATTATTCCACGCAATCATGCCCCCTTCCAAGTAATACACCTGCTTGAATCCCTCCTGCTTGAGTATTTGTCCCGCGGTGAATGATCTTCCCCCAATCTTGCAAATGGACACCACGGGTTTGTCCTTGAAATGCATCAAATCATTTAGTTTTGAGGTCAATTGGGTGATCGGAATGTTCTTGATGCCATCTATCTTTCCCAATGCACCATTAATTTCAAAAGGTTCTCGGACGTCCAGCAGGAGCATTTCATCATTTAATTCCATTCTTGCTTTGAGTTCCCTTACAGTCATGGATTCCACGATTTGTTCATTGGTGCCAAGATTCAAGGTTCCCTTTACCTCACAACTGCTTTGATCTGCAGGAATCCACACATCACCAGGCTCTAACGCGCATGCATAATTAGCTTTTAGCACGTCTTTCATCCAATCTGCCGGTCCCAATTTCAGGTTCGTGATGTAATCGATGAATTCTTCCTTGGATCCCATGGCTTTTTTGAGGTGGGGATTGGAATCCTTTTGAATCGCAAGCGATGATGGGAGCCTTTCCCGATAATCATGCGCGGGATAAACCACCAATGAATCATCCAACTTCAAGAACTTGTTCAAGGTTTCATAGTGTGCCCCGGCATCACCACCCGGAAGATCATCACGACCGGCGCCGCCCTCATCCAGGAAAAGTGCGTCTCCAGAGAGAAGCATGCCAGGTAATAAGAAACTCACGGAATCCCTCGTGTGTCCCGGGGTGTAGATCACTTCCACATCCACTCCTGCAAGTTCCAAGATATCACCATCACCAAACCGATTTTCACTACCTAGACAGGTCGCGGGAGCGTTCTCGTGCATGAAAAGTTCTGCTCCAGTTCTATCTTGCAAAGCAGCCGCTCCCGAAATATGATCCGCGTGGGTGTGAGTTTCTAAAATTGCTTCCAGGTCCAATTTCCTATCTTCAAGAAGGTGCATGTAGGTATCAACTTCGTCCAGCACTGGATCAACGATCACGACTCGCCTTCCTTCATTGCCAAACATGTAGGTCTTGCACGCTTTTGGATTTAGTTGCTCTAACTCGAGTTCCATGGAACGTAACACCTCCCGTGAAGCAACTCTTCCCTCCCAGTTAAACCTTCGGTCTTCCCCGGATAATAGCGGGGATCGAAATGCGTATGGATTGCTTGAGTAGATTAACATTCGCCACTACTGGATGAGTGAGAAGATGGGCAATTTATGAAGTTGCGCCATCAGCCAACTCGACAAGAAGCTCCCAATCTTCTATGCTTGTTAATCTAAGTCGATATAATCCCTTTTTTTCATTGCGCCATTCAATTATATATTTCCAGAGGAGGTAATGATTTTTATCACTCGAAATTCTCGTGTAAAAATTGCATTCATCACGGCGCAATGCTATTCCATTAAATTCATTCTTCTCGCCGTGATATGACTTTCTTTCATCACTGGTTTCTCCTAGATTGTTCGGCGTGACTAGTCTCAGGTTTTTTGAGATGTTTCACCTGCATGATTTATCCACCCAGGCGTGTGTTTTTAGGGCAGATATCATCGAGATACGGAAGAACGAGACACCACCTACTAGATATTCGCCAATATTCATGCTGGATTATGCAAATCCCGGGAAACAGGTAAATAGGTTTCTTCTCCAGTTCATCCCCCAAGCTTCCGATGAAAGGGAGGTGATAAATAGCATGGCCACCACACAAGAAAACATAAGAAATATTTGGATCAACGGGTGTAGTTGCTGCGATACCTGCACAGACGATGATGGAGACATGGTTAGTATCGTGTTTGACATCCCGGGTGTCGCCAAGGACAAGATCGATCTTCGGGTCGTCCCAGAGGGACTCCGCCTTGAAGCATGGCGTGATGCAACGACAAGATATGTAAGTGAATACGCGTTTCTATGCCCCGCCAAATCAAAAGAGGCGAAAGCCACATATATTAACGGAGAGTTAACCGTACAAGTACCATTGGAATGCAAGGACCCTTACAAGGATGCTGGCAGGATACCCATCGCCTGATTTTTATCCACGGTCCTCTTCCACTTTTTTCTGCACGGTGTAATTGACATGTTCAACAATAACATGCCGGTTCTTGATGGAAATCCGCGATAATCCAAGCCTTTTTATAGGTACAAGCAAACACGAACACATGATCGAGGAACTCGATTACACTCGAAAGGAAGGTTCCAAGGATTCGCGAGACGTGACCATATACGCTCTTTCCACCTGCGGGCATTGTAAGCGTTGCTTGAAATTCATGGATGAACAGGACGTGCAATTCAAGTACGTGTATTTCGACTTGTTGGATAAGGACGTGAAAGATGCCGTCCGAAAGGACTTGAAGGAAAAATTCCCGGACGAGCGACTCATGTTTCCCTTCATCGTAATCGATGATTCAGATGTAATTGTCGGCTTCCATGAAAGCAAGGTTAGGGAGGCACTTGGATTATAGAACCAGAAAAAAAGAGGATTGGGTAATGTCACTTGAAGAAAAGGACAGGGAAGACGTATTGAAATTCACGCGAATGGTTGCTGACCACCAAGGTTGGAAATTATGCGATGATGCAGATCCAGAAATGTATAAAATGCTCGTTGATGGATTACATGTCAACGTGAA